>DATLQW010000072.1:0-9031 GCA_035535035.1 Acetobacteraceae bacterium | reverse complement strand
AGGTCCAGGGGCTCGGCCCCTGGCGGGGTTTGGGGCAGTGCCCCAACCTTACTTTGCTACATCGGTCAATGGTTCGGGGGCCGGGTATAACTCACCCCGCAGCACCAATCCCGCGAAGCGGGTTCGTGCTTGGGTTGACAGATAATACATCCGCTCCGGCGAGCCGCGACGGGGCGCCGGTATCGGGCGATTCCCAGCGCAGACCTTCCGTATCAATAATGAGGCCGGAAGTAACGAAACGCCCTCCTGGATCGCGGTAGGGACGCCCATCACTGGGCGCCCCTACCGCGATCCAGAAGGCCAGTTGGTTAGTTCCGGCCGTCAGGGCCACCGTCTCGGGGAAGAGCGGGAGCTGGATCGGTTCAGTGTCCATGACCGGCCGGCAGTGAGGAGAAAGAGATGGCGCGAAACCAATGCCGCGCCGGCGGCTTCGACGGCCAGGGCGTCTGGCACGGCGACCTGGTATGCCCGCGCTGCGGCAGCCGCACGGCAGTGCGGGTGGCGCTGGCGGTCGCGGAGATGACCGAGGCGGACCTGGCGGCGATCGAGGCCACGGCGCTGAGCGGCGAGGACCTGGCCGAAGACGGATGAGGCATGGACGTTTGTGCCTGGGCACGATTCGCCGAGAACTGTATCACCGGACGCCGAGTCGTACCAGCGCGAAGTGGTCGAAACGCCAGGAAAGATGCGGGTTTCTACGGTGCGTGGCAGGGGGAGGCGAGGGATCGATCTGATACACTATTGTCGATAGTGTATCATCAGGATTCGAAGGGCATGCGCCATGGACGCCGTCATCACCAGCAGCGCGGTCACGGTTTCCGAGGCCAGCTCGCCCGCAGTCCTGCCGCCGCCGGCGCAAGCATCCACCGACGATGAAAAGTTGGCCCTATGGCTCGACGAGTACCGCTCCCCGCGACCAAGAGCGGTTACGAAATCGAGCTGAGGGCGTTCCGAGGTTTCACCGGCAAGCCATTGAGGGCCGTCACACTCCGGGATCTGCTGGATTTTGCAGCATCGTTGGGTGACGCGGCGCCCGCCACCGCGGCCCGTCGCCTCTCGGCAGTCAAATCGCTGATCGCTTTCGCCCACCGTGTCGGCTATCTCCCGTTCGACATTGGCGCGCCCGTGCAACTGCCCACCGTCAAGGATCGGTTGGCAGAGCGCATCATGTCGGAGTGGGACGTGCAGCAGATGCTCGGACTCGAGAAGCAGCCTCGCAACGCGGCGCTGCTCCGGTTGATCTATGGCGCAGGCCTGCGGGTTTCCGAGGTTTGCGGGCTGTGCTGGCGCGACCTGACGGCGCGGGACGATGCGGGCCAGGTCAACGTACTCGGCAAGGGTGGAAAGACGCGGGCCGTTCTGCAGCCCAAGTCGCTGTGGGACCGCGTCAACGCCCTTCGCGGCGATGCTGGCGCGGAGGCCTCTGTCTTTCGTTCGAGCAAAAGTGGCGAGGCGCTTCAACGGATGCAGGTGCACCGGATCGTCAAGGCTGCTGCCAAGCGGGCCGGCCTATCCGCCGGGGTCTCGACTACTGGAGGAGCGCCGGTAAGGAGATAGGGCCGCCGACCAGTAGGTCAGCGGCCCACCGAGACGGGTGTAGTGTAAGGAAGCACGGCTGGGTGTCGAACGCACGGGCTCCTCAAAAGTACCGGCGCCATCCCCAGTAGGAGAGGGGTACGGTCTTCCAAGACGACACCACAGCACCAGAGAAAGTCGCCCTATCGAAAGCCGTCAGACCGAGAGCAGACTTTCAATAGCACGATCAGAAACGCCTGACGAAGCCCTCATTCCTTGGACATGGTGATGTTCACGGGGGTGTCGTAATGGTTATCGGCACCACTCGCGCTATCAATTCCCCATCCTATGAGTCCCCCTGCGACGATATTTCCCCACGTCGCACCATCCGAACCAGATTTATTTATGTAAGTGGCGTCGTCATAACCGGGCTTCGAGCATTTTATAACGATGTCGTATTTCGTCTTGTCGATGTACAAAGAACCCGGCGTCGGAGATATGGTTCCAAGACTTTCGCTATTCCTAGTGAAACTGCATGACGCTCCGGCTGGATTGGTATTCACCATGATGTTTTCGGAGCGCCCGTCAATGATGGATGCACAGCCAGACAAACACAGGACTAAAAGGAGCGCCTTGTACACGGATATTCTCCATTTCTGAACAGTCTTGTATCACTGCACCGATCAATACCGGACCTTACGACTCCCTCATTTTCCTGACCAAATTGATAGCAACGACCTCTCTGACTCTCCCGCCTTATTCCCCTCCGCCCGACCAGTCTATCTGCGCAGGCCGTCGTGGGTGTCCAGTCACAAAGTGATACTGGACCAGAATTCGATGCGCGAATCCATAGGGTTACGGCGAAAGTCCCCAGAGAATCCACATGGGGGGGTTGCCCAATGCCTCTATCTCGCTGGCATCAGACTCTGGCCCGTTCACCTCGGTCGCCCTGGCATGGTCCTCTCCGTCTGTCAAGCATGGGGAAATTCCAAATTGCGTCACTACCGCGAGCTGGAATGGCTTTGCCAGGCTACGGTTCCGGGCTAAGCTTGCTTTTGCGGATCGAAGCGAGCCGATAATGATCCAACGGGCGGCGTACGGAGACGCCGCCGGCGTTTCGCGCCCGCCTTGGCTTGCTTGCGAAAGGGGGCGCGGGGATGGTTGGCGCTGCGGGTCATCTGCGGGATTTCAGCGCGGCGCTGAGGTCCGGCAACGCACGGGCAGCGCTCGCAGCAGCGCGCGACGCCTGCCTCGCCGAGCCCAACTTGGCCGAGGCGCATTACGCCTTCGGTCAGGCCTGGACCGCCGCCGGCGAGCCGGCGCGGGCCGAACAGGCCTTCGCCATCGCCATCAAGCTGCGCCCGAATTTCCCCGACGCCTGGGTCAATCTGGGGCTCGCGCGCTACGCTCAGGGGGCGGTCGAGCATGCCAAACGAGCGATGCTGGGTGCGCTGCAGGCGCAGCCGGGCCATCCCGCGGCGACCGCCAATCTGGCCGTCCTGCTCCGCCTGACCGGCGAGTACGAGGCGGCGGAGAAGCTGCTGCGCGAGGCGCTCGCACGCAACCCGCACGACGCGGGCGCGCGGCTCAATCTCGTCGCCGAGGCGTTGCAGGAAGAGCGGGCGGCGGACGCGCTGGCGTTGCTGAACGAGGTCGATCCGCCGGCGGCCGACGCCGCGGCGGCGCGGCACTGGCATTTGCAGCGGGCGCAGGCGCTGCTCGCGCTCGGTCGGCCGGACAAGGCGCGCACCGCGCTGGGTGAATTCGACGCGCTCGGCCCCGCACCGCCGGAACTCGCGCCGGCGCAGCTTTGGGCCACGGCCTTGATCGCACTCGCCGAAGGGCGCCGTCGTTCTGCCACCGCCGCGGCGGAGGCGGCCGAGGCCGCGCTCGGGGCCATGGGGCCGGGTGCCATGCTCGAACATAGGATCATGGCGCATTACGATCTTGCCAAGTTCTGGTCGCGCCTGGGCGAGGATGCCAGAGCCTTCGCCCTATGGCGGGGCGGCCATGCCCTGCTGAAGGCGATCCAGCCATTCTCGTGCGAAACGACGCGGGCGTACGATGACGCGGCGATCGCGACCTTCACGCCGGAACGTTACGCGCAGGGGCCGCGCGCGGGCGATGCCGACCCGGCGCCGGTGTTCATCGTCGGCATGCCGCGATCAGGCACGACGCTGGCGGAGCAGATCATTGGCGCGCACCCCCAGGCCCATGCCGCCGGCGAGCGCTCCGCCCTCGGCCGGCTCGCGTGGCGGCTCGGTGGCGGGGAGACGGCGGAGTCCGTCGCCCGCGTCGCCGCAATGGATCGGGCGGCGCTGGACGCCGAGGCGCAGGCCTATCTGGCGGAGCTGCACGCGCTGGCGCCGGACAAGGCCCGCATCGTGGACAAGATGCCCGGCAATTACGCTCATGTCTGGCTGATCGCGCTGCTGTTCCCCGGCGCCCGGATCATCCATTGCACGCGCGATCCGCGCGACATCGGCTACTCGATCTTCACCTTCCGGTTCTATGGCACGCACGGCTATGCGCACGATCTGGCCGATCTGGGCTGGATGATCGGCGAGCAGGACCGGCTGATGCGGCATTGGCAGCAGGCGCTGCCGCTGCCGATCCTGACACTGCGCCTCGATGACTGGATCGCGGATTTCGACGCGACGCTGGCGCGCGTGCTGGGCTTCCTCGATCTGCGGCCCGATCCGGCCTGCGCCCGGTTTTACGAGGCGGACAGCCGCGTGCGCACCGTGAGCCGCTCGCAGGTGCGCCAGCCGGTCAACGCGAGCGGCCTTGGCCGCTGGCGCCGCGCCGCACAGGACCTCGCGCCGCTGCTCATCGAGTTGGAGCGCGCCGGCGCGCTGGATGGCTGGGACACCGCCGCCCAAACCGCCACGCCCCCCCGAACCACACGAAACCGGCGCCGCGAGCCGCGTCCATCTGCTGAAAGTCTGCAATCATGACCGCGCTTTCGACCACCACGACCAACAGCTTCAACTACACCGGCACGATCGAGACCGTGACGGTGGCCACGGCCGGCCTGTATGACATCACCGCGGACGGCGGGCAGGGCGGCAGCGGTTACAACGGCGCGACGGGCGGCTTCGGTGCGATGGCAAGCGGGCTGGTTTACCTCCAGGCCGGCGCGCTGCTGGACATCGTCGTCGGCGGCGCAGGCCTCGTTAATACGCATGGTATCGAGACCGGCGGCGGTGGCGGCGCCGGCGGCGGTGGCGGCGGCAGCTTCGTCATTGAGACCAATACCGGGTCGGGCGTAGTCGACGTCAACGAAGTGATCGCCGGCGGAGGGGGTGGCGGCGGAGGGGGTGACCGCGGACCGAATGACGGCGGGTTCGCAGGCGGCGGCGGGCGGACCCAGGCGACCGGCGGCGGCGGGGGGACCCAGGCGACCGGCGGCGGCGGCGGCGGAATCAACGGTAAAGCCGGCTCGGGCGGCTTCCCTTTCGGCGGGGGCGGGGGCGGGTTCACCGGCGGCAACCCGGGACACGCCGGAAGCACGGCTGGCATAAGCTTCGCCGGCGGTGGCGGTGGCGGTGGCGGGGGCGGCTTCGGCGGCGGTGGTGGTGGCGACCACACCTTCGGCGGCGGCGGCGGTGGCGGTGGCGGCTACGGCGGCGGTGCGGGCGGCAGCTACAGCGCCGGCGGCGGCGGCGGTGGGTCCTTCGTCAATGCACAGGCCATCAACGTGACAAAAAAAGCCGCAGCCCAAACAGGCGACGGCGCCGTGGCGATCAGCTACGTGCCCGCACTGTCCGCCACCCGCAACAGTTTCGCCTACACCGGCACGATCCAGACCGTGCAGGTCACAACCACAGGCTACTATGACGTCACCGCCGACGGCGCCCAGGGTGGCCGTGGGACCATTGGCGGGGTGGGCGGCCTGGGCGCGATGGCAAGCGGGCTGGTCTATCTACGGGCAGGCGCGCTGCTCGAAATCGTCATCGGCGGTGCGGGCGTGGACGCCTCCAGTACCGCGGGCGGCGGCGGCGGTGGGGGCGGCGGCAGCTTCGTCATTGAGACCGATCCCGGGTCAGGCACCGTGGACGTTAACGAGGTGATCGCCGGCGGCGGGGGTGGCGGGGGTTCCGTCAATGGCGGTAGCGGCCGGACCCAGGCGACCGGCGGCAGTGGCAGTGGGTTCAGCAGCGGCGGCGGTGGCATCGGCGGCAAAGCCGGCGCGGGTGGACACCGCACCCAGACCGACAATCCTGGCGGCGGCGGATTTACCGGCGGTTCCATCGGCAGTCCAGGACACCCCGGCAGCACGGCTGGCTCAACCTTCGCCGGTGGCTTCTCCTATGGCGGCAGCGGCGGGTTCGGTGGCGGCGGCGGCGGCGCCTTCAACAACAGCGGCGGTGGCGGCGGTGGCGGCGGTTATGGCGGCGGTGGCGGTGGTGGTTTTTATGGCGGCGGCGGCGGTGGCGGGTCCGTCGTCGATGCGCAGGCGATCGACGTAACAAAAACCGCCGCGGCCCACAGCGGTAGCGGCGCCGTGGCGATCAACTACGCGCCCGCCCTGTCCACCACGGGCAACACGTTCGGCTACACCGGCACGATCGAGACCGTCGTGGTCGCCACCGCCGGCTACTATGACATCACCGCGGACGGCGCCCAGGGCGGCAGCGGTTACAACGGCGCGGCGGGCGGCCTCGGTGCGATGGCAAGCGGGCTGGTTTACCTCCAGGCCGGCTCGCTGCTGGAAATCGTCGTCGGCGGCGCGGGCACGAACAGCACCCGCAACGGCGGCGGCGGCGGCGGTGGCAGTTTCGTCATCGAAACCGGCGACGGATCGGACGGCGTCGACGTCAACGAGGTCATCGCCGGCGGTGGCGGCGGCGGCTACCGCAGCATGGGCGGCGGTGGACGAACCCAGGCGAGCGGCGGCAATGGCGGCAATGGCGGCAGCGGCGGCGGCGGCGGGATCGGCGGCAAGGCCGGATCGACTGGTTACAGTGGCCCCTACGAAATCGGCGGCGGCGGCGGCGGGTTCACAGGTGGCACCGGCGGTATTTCAGGACGGGCCGGCGGCGCGGCTGGTACCACCTTCGCCGGCGCCGCGGGTGCCTCGAATGGCGGCGGCGGCGGCTTCGGCGGCGGGGGCGGTGGTTACGGCGGCGGCGGCGGGGGCGGCGGTCGTGGCGACGGCGGCGGCGGCGGGTCCCTGGTGGACGCGCTGGCAACCGGCGTGACCAAGACCGCCGCCGCTCAAAGCGGCGACGGCTCCGTCGTGATCACCTACGAAGGCGACACGCTCTGCTTCCTCTCCGGCACCCGCATCCTGACGCAGCGCGGCGAGGTGCCGGTGGAGGAACTGCGCGTCGGCGACCTTGCCGTCGCGCTGGTGCATGGCGGGCTGCTGCCGGTGCGCTGGATCGGCAACCGCCGCGTTCGGCCCCTGCACTACCGCAACCCCGACCATGCCCACCCGATCCGCGTCCAGGAAGGCGCATTCGGGCCGAACATGCCGCATCGCGACCTCTGGCTCACCCCCGGGCACCGCGTGCTGGTGGACGGTCATCTCGTGCAGATCGACACGCTGCTGAACGACACCACCATCGCGCAGGTCGAGCAGGACGAGGTCTGGGTCTGGCACGTCGAGCTGGATCGCCATGACGTCATCCTGGCGGATGGGATGCCGTCGGAGAGTTTCCTCAATGTCGGCAACCGCGACGCCTTCGAGGGCGGGCCGGTGGTTCGCCTCGACCCGGACTTCCTGCCGCGCGACGAGGACGAGACCTGCCTGCCGGTGCAACGCGCGCCGGCGGCGCTGGCCGAGATGTGCGCGCGGCTGCTGGTGCGGGCGGAGGCGCTGGGCTGGAAGCGGACCGAGGATGCCGGGCTGCACCTGCTGGCAGACGGCCAGGCGATCCAGCCCGAGCAGGACGGTCAGGATTGCGTCTTCCGGCTGAACGATCCCGCGCAGGAGGTGTGGCTGATGTCGCGCTGGTATGTGCCGGCGCATATCGCGGCTGGCGACGAAGACGCGCGCCGGCTTGGCGTGGCGGTGGCATCCCTGGCGGTGAACGGATGCAAACACAGCCTGGAGACGCTGGGGGAAGGCTGGCATTCGCTGGAATGCGATCGGGACGGCCATTTCCGCTGGACCACCGGCCGTGCGCGCCTGCCCTCCGGCCGCGAATTCCGCCTGCGGATGATGCATCAGCGCCAGTATTGGCTGGGAGCGGCGCAGGCCAGCAGCGCGGCGCACGGGTCAAGCCCGCCAATCGCCACGGCCGGTTGACGATCGCCAGGTGCCGCTCGGGTACCGATAATACCGGAATACCGGGCGCCGAAAAGATTGATCCACGGGCGGTCACCCCCCGCGTCATGCGGGCGCATGCCGGCATCCACGACTTGCCTTCGTGCTGCAAGAGGGCATAGCGTCGGTTGTCAGCTAAACAACGCTAAGGTTGAACATTGTTGGAACATCTGCCGTCCCGTGAACGTGGTCGGCGGTTTGGGGACGGATGGCGATTGCGGGACGTATTGTGTGGACGGTGAAAACGCCTCGCGGGCCGCACTCGCGGAGGCATCCACAGAACGGACGGTTTTGGGACATTTAAGCAGGCAACAGCATCGTTCGCTTTGGTTCTGCCTTAGCGTTGTTTAGCTGACAACCGACGCTATGCCGTCAACTTCCGCCGCGACCGAGGCCGTAGCTGCATATATGCAGCTGATCCACGCCGCGTTGAGCGCGGCAAGGGAACTCTGCGCGGCTGGTCATGCCGGGTGGCCAAAGCACATACCTTCGCGGTCAGTGGGCCTCCATCGATGATGCTGGAGTCGACCCGGTCGGGTGACCGGACGCCAGCATTTCACCGACGGGAAACCCGATTATCGGAAGCAAAGTGTCTCCGAGCGTTACTCATCGACGGCCAATATGGGGTGGACCCAACATCCATGTCACCACACGCAAAGTGGTGGCCGCGGACTGGTCCTTGGGGAAGCAGGTGGCCCTGTCCCAATTTGGCTGTAGTCCAACCGGCTGTCCTCGCTCAGCGCCGCGGCGGCATCTCCCGCGGCCTGGCGGCCGTGTCCGCCGCAAGCGCCGCCTCGCACGTCCCGATCGGCCGTTCGCCGCAGGCATTGTAGAGTCGGACCATCCGGCCGAACGCCTCCGGGCTGGCACGCTCCATGAGCGTCTCGCCTGCCTGCCAGCGACCCCCGCCGATCAGCGATGATACCAGGCCGGAACCAACCAACTGGCCCTCTGGTACGCATAAGCCGTGAGCGGCCCTGTCGGAAAACCTATTCGCCAGGGTTTCCGCACAATCTGCCGATCCGACACGGATTTTCGTGCAAGCCTGGAACTCGATTTTTGAGGCCGATCCGCGCTCGATCCGGAGTATACGGAAAACATCTTATTTCCGACACCTCGGCCGCCCGAGCCGTTGATGGGGCAAAGCATTTTTTGGTGGACTTCCGCGGGGCGAACGTTGGAGTGTTCTTGTTACGTCCCGTTATGCGTACCAGAAGGCCAGTTGGTTAGTTCCGGCCGACC
>DATLQW010000071.1:0-4871 GCA_035535035.1 Acetobacteraceae bacterium | reverse complement strand
AACAGCAGGCAGCCGAACTCATCGCCGCTCGCAACGGCTTGCAGGAACAGGTGCTGCGCAACGAGCAACTGAAGCTGCGCCTGGCACGGCTGCTGCGCGAGCGGTTCGGTGCCTCCTCGGAGAAGCTGCGCGGCGCGATCGAGCAGCTCGACCTGCTGCTCGGCGATCTGGAAGAGCAGATCGCGGAGACGGCGCCCGCTGAGGCGGAACCGCCCGCGGCATCAACGCCGGCCGGGACGGCGCGACGCAAGCCGGTGCGCAAGCCGCTGCCCGCCAGCCTGCCGCGCGATGTGGTGGAGCACGCCGCGCCGTGTGCCTGCCCGCGCTGCGGCGGCAAGCTGCACGCCCTCGGCGAGGACGTGACCGAGGTGCTGGACTACGTGCCGGGCGCGTTCCGTGTCATCCGCCACGTGCGCCCGAAGCTGTCGTGCCGCGCGTGCGAGAGCATCGCCCAGGCGCCGGCGCCGAGCCTGCCGATCCGGCGCGGCCTCGCCGGCCCGGGCCTGCTGGCGCAGGTGCTGGTGGGGAAGTACTGTGACCACTCGCCGCTGTATCGCCAGGCGGAGATCTACGCCCGCGACGGGATCGATCTGGACCGCTCCACCCTGGCCGACTGGGTGGGGCAGAGCGCGCGGCTGCTGCGTCCGCTGGTCGATGCGGTGGGGGCGCATGTGATGGCGGCCGAGCGGGTGCACGCCGACGACACCACGGTGCCGGTGCTCGATCCCGGTCGCGGCACCACCCGGACCGGGCGGCTGTGGTGCTACGTCCGCGATGACCGTCCGTTCGCCGGCACGGCGGCGCCGGCGGTGCTGTATCGCTACAGCCCCGACCGCAAGGGCGCGCATCCGCAGGCGCACCTGGCTTCGTTCCGCGGCATCCTGCAGGCGGACGGCTACGCCGGTTACGCCGGACTGTATGAGCGCGGCGTCACCGAAGCTGCCTGCTGGGCGCACGCGCGGCGCAAGTTCTTCGACGTGCACGCGGCAACCGGCGCACCGTTGGCGCAGGATGCCCTGCACCGGATCGCGGCGCTGTATGCGATCGAGGCCGAGATCCGCGGTCAGCCGCCGGATGCCCGCCTCGCCGCCCGCACGGCGCAGAGTGCGCCGCTGTTCTTCGGATTGAAGGACTGGCTGGACAACACCCTGGGCCGGATCTCGGGCAAAAGCCCCCTGGCCGGGGCGATCCGCTACACGCTGAGCCGCTGGGAAGCGCTGACCCTGGGCTTGCGCGACGGCCGCGCCTGCCTCGACAACAACGCCGCCGAACGCACCATGCGCCCGATCACGCTCGGGCGGAAAAACTGGCTGTTCGCGGGTTCCAATGCAGGCGGCGAACGGGCCGCCGCGCTCTATACATTGACCGAGGCCGCGAAGCTCAACGCCCTCGATCCCCGCGATTACCTCCGCCAGGTGTTGGAACGCATCGCCGATCATCCGGTCAGGAAGGTCCATGAGCTGTTGCCGTGGAACCTCACCGGAATCCGAACCAGGCTCGATCAGCGCAACGCTGCCTGAGCCACATCATATCCCACACTCAGGCCCCATCGTAGGCGGGGCTGACCGGACGGTTACGGCGCATCGGGGGGGGTCGGCTCTGAACGGCGGCTTCAGGCGTGTCCAGCCGGCCGGGCCGTGGTCGTCAGCCGGGGCAAAACGGGTTTGCGATCCGCAGCCGATCCTGGATGACCATGCCGTCGTGCATGTCCTCCGACCAGAGCGTGTCGCACTCGGCGTCGAGCGCGGAGGCGGCGATCATCGCGTCGTAGATCGAAAGACCGTAGCGCTCGGCGAGCACCAGCCAGGTTTCGTGCATCTCCGCCGTAATGGGGTGGACCGAAGCAGGGCGTGAATCATGGACAGAAGCGAGTGGGTCGTAAGCGTCGCCGGCGCACCACGGTGACGTTGATTTACCCCGTATCGGCCATATCGGCCTTTTTCTGTGCCGCCCAATTCCACGGCAGGAGGGTGTCCAGTGCGTTCCGCTTTGTACGGCCCGAGACGATGCGTTCCAGCGCATCGGTCAGCCAGGCCAGCGGCTCGACGTGGTTCAGCTTCGCGGTCTGGATCAGCGACGCCACGATGGCCCAGTGGCGTCCGCCGCTGTCGGCGCCCGCGAACAGGGCGTTCTTCCGTCCCAACGTCATCGAGGGTCCATTCTGCCCATATCATCCAGGAAGTGGAGGTCCATTACCGCTGGCATGCGCTGCATGGCCGCAAGGTCCGTCAGCTGTACGTCGAGCGGCGCTCTGACAGAGACGTTGCCATCGTTGAGGCCGAACCGGGCGTGGCGATCGTCATTGCGGCCTGGATGCTTGATCCCGGCGTTTGCGCGACGATGTCGCTTGGCTCGCCGACAGTCGACATCACCGGCCTGGCCGACCTCGATCGGCTGCTGAGGGCCCACGGACTCCGGCGGGCGTGTTCTGCTGAACCTCCATCCACCGAGGAGGTTCATCATGCAAACACCAGTGCGTCCGGTCGCTCACGGCAAGCCGCCCCGTCAACTCGCCATGGTGCTGGATCGCCCGGTGCTGAACGGAATGACAGCGGACGATCGCAGCACCGCCGTGCGGCGTGTGGCCCGGCTGTTGATGGAAGCCTCGGGGGTGGACCCCAAGGAGATCGGCGATGACGAACGCTGATCCCCTGCCGGCAACGGTGCTGAGCCGCAAGGCGGTCGTGTATGTGCGGCAGTCGACCCAGACCCAGGTGCAGATTCATCGCGAGAGCCAGCGCCGGCAGTACGATCTTGTCGAGGACGCCCGCCGCCGGGGCTTTCGCGATGTCGAGGTCATTGACGACGATCTCGGCCGGTCCGCCAGCGGAACCGTGGCGCGTCCCGGCTTCGAGAGGCTCGTCGCCAGTCTCTGCGCCGGTGAGGTCGGCGCCGTCCTATGCTTCGACGCCTCGCGGCTTTCCCGCAACGGCAGAGACTGGCACCATCTCCTCGAGCTATGTGGCCTCGTCGGCGCCCGTGTCATCGATCCCGACGGCGTCTATGATCCGTGCCGGCCCAACGATCGCCTGCTGCTGGGCATGAAGGGCAGCATTAGCGAGTTCGAACTTGGCATCCTGCGATCGCGGATGCTGGACGCCGCGCGATCGAAGGCCCGCAGAGGGGAGCTCAGGATACCCGTGCCGATCGGCTATGTCTGGCACCGAGAGATCGGCCTGGGCCTCGATCCGGATCGCCGGGTCCAGGATGTCACCCGCGGGATTTTCCAGCGCTTCCGCGAACTGGGCAGCGCCCGGCAGGTGCATCTGGCGCTCAAGGCCGAGGGGGTGCACTTCCCGCGCCCATCCGACGGCAAGCGAATGACGGCGTTCGAGTGGACGCCGATCCGATATCGCAATGTCATCTCGGTGCTGAAGAACCCCTTCCATGCCGGTGCCTATGCGTATGGCAAAACCGTCAACCGGACCGAGATCGTCGATGGCAGGGCGCGCAAGACCTACGGACACCATCGTCCGCTCCAGGATTGCGAGATCCTGCTGAAGGATCATCACGAGGGCTACATCGACTGGGAGGAATTCGAGCGCAACCAGAAGCAGCTTGCCGCCAATGCCTACGGCCGCAAGGACGGCGCCAAATCCGGTCGCGGCGGCCGCGCCTTGCTCGGCGGGCTTCTCGCCTGCGGCCGGTGCGGCCGGCGGATGTGTGTCGTCTACACCGGACGATCGAGCCAACCCGTCTACCGCTGCGACCGCGGCAACACGGCGATTGGCGCGCCCCGGTGTATGATGTTCGGCGGGCTTCGCGTCGATGCGGCGTTCGCCCGGGAACTCATGCGCGCCGTCGCGCCGATGGCGGTCGAGGCGGCACAGTTGGCGGAACAGAGGAAGATGGAGCGCCAAGCCGAACACCGCCGCATTCTTGAACTGGAACTCCAGCAGGCGCGCTACGACGCATCGCTTGCCGAACGCCGCTATGCCGCCTGCGATCCGGACAACCGGCTGATCGCCGCGACGCTGGAGAAGAACTGGGAGACCGCGCTACGCCGCGTCCGCGACTGCGAAGGACGCCTTGACCCGACGACGGCCAGCGCCCCGACGACGGCGACGCCAGACCTGAGGGCTATCGCCGAGGATCTCGAAGCGGCCTGGAAGAACACTAGCGTCACCATGCGGTGCCGCCAGCAACTGGTGCGTGCCCTGGTCAACGAGATCACCGTCGATATCGACGAACAGGCGCGCGAGATCGTCCTGATCATTCGCTGGAAGGGCGGGCAGCATTCCGAACTGCGTCTGCGCAAACCCCGCACCGGGGAGCACGCGTGCAGCACCTCCGACGACGCCCTGGCGGTCATCCGGAGCATGGCCACCAGATGGTCCGACCAGGACATCGCGGCCACGCTCAACCGGATGGGTCTGCCGACCGGCCAGAACAAGACCTGGACGGCACACCGGGTCAGCTCGATCCGGCGCGTCCGCGGCATTCACGCCTACAACTCCGCCGAGAAGGACGGCGCCTGGCTGACCTTGCGCGAGGCAGCGGAGCGCCGCGCCGTCACCAGTCATCGGCTCCGCAAGCTGATCAAGGCGGGTATCCTTCGCGCCGAGCAGGTTGTCCCCGGCGCACCGTTCCAGATCCGTGCCACGGACCTGGATGCGCCGTCGGTGGTGGAGGCGGCCGGGCGCAAAGGGCGCCCGTGTCACATCACCGCCAGCAGTCAGCTTCCAATGTTTCCAGACACTTGAAGAAGAGGTGCATAATGGCATGGGCGTCGTGATTGGGCGCATGGTGCGTTCGGCGGCGTTGTTGTCGAGGCAGGCGCGGCCGTCACGCAAACCGAGGGTCAGCGCCTCCCAGCGGCTCAGCGTGTAGCGGATCGCTCCGGCCAGGGGACTCTTGCCTGGGATCCGCCC
>DATLQW010000070.1:0-49469 GCA_035535035.1 Acetobacteraceae bacterium | reverse complement strand
GTGACGCCGAGGTCGGCAAGCAGCAGTGCGGTGGCCTTTGCTGTCATCGGTCGGCCGCGATCGGCATGCAATGTCAGTTGACCGGGTGGCACATTGTGTTTGGCGATCGCATCGTCGAACAGTGGCCTGAAGAGAGTGGCGCTCTCGGCATCGGCGACACACCAGCCGACCACCCGGCGGCTGAAGATGTCGAGGATCACATAGAGATAGAAGTATGACCACTTCGTTGGCCCCATCAGTTTGGTGATATCCCAGGACCAGACCTCATTGGGCCTTTCCGCCAAGAGTTCCGGCTTTTGATAGGCCGGGTGGCGCAACTGCTGACGGCGTTCGCGGACTTCGCCGTTCTGGCCGAGCAGACGATACATGGTGCGGATCGAACAGAGATAGACGCCTTCGTCGAGCAGGGTGGCGTAGATTTCGGCTGGTGCCTGGTCGGCGAAGCGCGGCGCGTGCAGCAGATCCAGCACCGCCTGCTGTTGCGACGCGGTCAAACTCCGTGCGGGCTTGCGCCTTGGGCGGCGGATCGCCGGCGGCGTGGTGAGCCGGGCGCGCCCGCGCTGCACGCTGGTACGTGCGATACCGAGCGCGGCACAGGCTGCGGCGGTCATGCCGCTGTCCGGCACCAGTGCTACGACGGCCTGGGTCAAGGCTCGTCGCCGTTCGGCGTCAGCGGGATGCCCAGCAGCTCCGCAACTTTTTTTTGGAGTTCGATGATGGCTTCGGCACGCTTCAGGCGCAGTGTGAGACGGGCATTGTCGCGCTGAACCAGGACCAGTTCGGCTGCCAGCGGGTTGGGCTCGGCGGCCTTCGGTCCACGCTTGCCGGGAACCAGCGCGCTGAAGGCTCCGGCGTCCCGCTGCCTGCGCCAATCAGTGAGGGCCGAGGAGTAGAGCCCTTCGCGCCGCAGGATGGCACCGATTCCACCGGCTTCAGCAGCACGATCGGTCTCGGCCAGGATGCGAAGCTTGTCTTGCGCGGCCAACGTCCGGCGGCGCCGAATGCGCCAGCGCGAACTCGACGCCAGGGCAGGCCCATGCGACGCGGCAGCACTGGCGTGCGGATGGTCAAGCGCCTATTTTGCCACCCATGTCAGCCTCGGTCCGGTGGAACCTGATCGTGTCATGACGCACGGACAACGCATTGCGCCGGCTGCTTGCCCGCCAAGGCCAGGCTCGCAAGGGTGCCCTGTCGCAGTTCGTGGAGGAGGCGGTGCAAGCCCGCATCCTGGATCTCGAAGTCGAGCAAGCGAAAGCGCACAATGCCGGCGTGCCACCGGAGGCGATCGAGGCTGCCATCGATGAAGCTATCGAGTGGGCACAGCACACCTGATGCGGGTCATGCTCCGACAGCAACATACCCTTCAGCGCACTCATTTCGCCACACGGGCCACCGCACACGATCTATCAGGCGTAGCGTCATCGCCGCTTCGAACTGGTCACCGCCACGGTTCAACTGAATGAGCCGCGCCGCGCCAGCCGCTATCCGAAATTCCGCGGCATACTTCAGCCGCACCGTGTCGGCCGCAGGCTGAACGAGCTGCAGGGCGCCCCGCTGCTCGATCGGTTGCGTGTCGGCTATGAGGCTGCGGACCCGTTCGACGCCTGGCTGCCGGCGTTGGCCGACACGGCCGGCGCGGACTATCTCGTGACAGGCGACAAGCGATCCGGCCTGCTGGCACGGCGTCGGGTGGGAGCCGCGCGCATCCTCACCGCCAGGCTGTTCTGCGAGATCATCGGCTGATCACGCGCTGCACGTCACACTACCCCGGGCACCTGCTCGCCTGGATCGCCGGCGCGCCGCCGCGTTGATCGCGAGGGCCACCGGCCCATCTTGCCGCCACGTCCCCCAGCCCCAACTGAACGTAGCATGAACACGCGTCCTCCCGATCCGCCGGTCGCGGCAACGATGCGACCGGACGGCCAACGCTCCGTCCCGCCGGATCCCGGGCGGCGGCAATCGTGCAAGGCTTCATCACCGAGAAGGCGCCGAGAGCCATGCCCGTTGCCGCGCGACCGAAGCGGCCCGCCTCGCCATCCGGCCCCGCCCCGAAGCACCGGATGGTCCCAGGAGCAGCGGAACCCTGCACCTATTCCGTCGGCGCCGCGGCAAGCTTCGGCGCACGCTCACGCGCTGCCGTCGTGTTCCAGCCGCAAAGGCACCCCAACGAACGCAACCCAGGGCTTGCCCGGCAGCACGGCGTCAGTGTGGCGGCAACAACTCCATGCACCATGAGACCGCCGCCTTATGCCCGCGCGCGTGGCGCCGGGACCGGCCATGACGCGGCCAGCATGGTCATCGGTAGAACCGCGCGATGCGGCGCGGTGGCACCCCGGCGAACCAAAGGCCGAGGCAAAGCAGATTGCGGGCCGACCGGCACAGCCAGCCGTCGCGCTGCCATTTCGCCGCCGAGGTGATCGCGGCGGCCTCGAGCGCGGCCAACCGGCGGCGGCCGAGGCGGCGGACCAGGTCCACGTCCTCCATCAGCGGCACCGGCCGGATGCCGCCGGCAGCGCGCAGCAGGTCGCGGTGAATGAGCAATGCCTGGTCGCCATAGGGCAGCGCCAGCATCCGGCAGCGCCAGGCGACGAGGCGTTCGATCCGGCGGGCGCGCCGATCGGCGCTGTCGAGCGCGAAGCGGAAATAGCCGGCGCGGCCGGGCTGGCGGATCATGTGGGTTTGTGCGGCGGCCTCCGCGCCAGGGACGAGCCTCGTATCGGCGTGCAGCAGCAGCAGCCAGTCATGGCTCGCCGCGGCGGCGCCGGCGGTGAGCTGCGTGCCGCGCCCACGCGGCGCGGTCAGCGTCCGTGCGCCAAGTCGCGCCGCGATGTCCGCCGTGCCGTCGCTGCTGCCGCCGTCCACGACCACGATCTCCGTGGCCCAGGCGATGCTGGCGATGGCCGCGGCGAGGGTCGGGGCGGCGTTCAGCGCCGGGATGACGGCGGAGACCCCGGGCGTCATGGTCCTCATGTTCCTTTTCTGTTCTTGACGGGCCGTTCGGGGTCCGCCATTGTGTGCGGCGAACGGACGGGGAACGGGACCATGCGCGGGAATGCCGATCCTGGCAAGGACGCGGAGGCTCTCGCGGCGCTGGACCGCGCGGGCGCGCCGGAGCCGCCGCCGCCGGCGGCGATGCCTTCGCTGGCGCGGCGCGGCCGTGGCGCCACGCTGAACCCGCCGGTGCGCTACGAGTCGCAATCCACCAGCCCGTTCGACGACGGCTGGGAAACGCTGACCGCCGAGTTCGCCGAACTGCCGCATCTTGCCACCACGCTGACCCGCGATTCGACGCGCTCGGCGATAAGCTGGAACAGCTCGCCGGATATCGGTTTCGATCGCGCGGTGAATCCGTATCGCGGCTGCGAGCATGGCTGCGTCTATTGCTACGCGCGGCCGACGCACGCCTATCTCGGTTACTCACCCGGGCTGGATTTCGAGACGAAGCTCGTCTTCAAGCCCGATGTCGCGGAACTGCTGGAAAAGGAGCTGCGCAAGCCGGGCTATGTCGCGCGCACCCTGGCGCTGGGCTCCAACACCGACCCCTACCAGCCGGTCGAGCGCACGCTGAAGCTGACCCGCACGGTGCTGCAGGTGCTGGACCGCTACAACCATCCGGTGAGCATCGTCACTAAATCCGCCGGCGTGCTGCGCGACCTGGACATCCTGACCGGGATGGCGAAGCGGAACCTGGCACGGGTGTACGTATCGATCACCACGCTGGATGCGGCGCTGGCTCGGGTGATGGAGCCGCGGGCGGCGACGCCGGCCCGACGGCTGCACGCGATCGCCGAGTTGACGCGGGCCGGCGTCCCCAGCGGCGTGATGACGGCACCGATGATCCCCGGGCTGAACGACGCGGAGCTGGAGAAGATCCTGGAAGCGTCGGCGCGTGCCGGCGCGCGACACGCCGGGTACGTGTTGCTGCGGCTGCCGCACGAGCTGCGGCAGATGTTCGAGGACTGGCTGGCAACGCATTTCCCCGACCGCGCGAAGCACGTGCTGAGCCTGATCCGCGAAACGCGCGGCGGCGCACTGTCCGAGCCGCGCTTCCATCACCGCATGGCGGGCCAGGGGGTCTATGCCGACCTGCTGTTGCGCCGCTTCGCCCGGGCGACGCGCCAATGGGGGCTGGACGAGGCGCGCGAGGGCTTGGATTGCGGGCAGTTCATGGTGCCGGGCCGCGCCACGGCGGCGGCTGAGGCGCAGTTGTCGCTGTTCTGAACGCCCTCAAATCATCGCCGTGGCTGCCGCACGGAATATCAGGGCATGGCCGGGGTGGGCGCGGGACATGGCGCGCCGGGTCATGGTTCGCCCTCCGGCCGAATGTCCCGGGGTACTCCGGGCGCCGACG
The DNA here is from genome assembly GCA_035535035.1 of Acetobacteraceae bacterium. GTDB lineage: Bacteria > Pseudomonadota > Alphaproteobacteria > Acetobacterales > Acetobacteraceae > JASHVB01. The sequence continues at coordinate 45,118 of DATLQW010000070.1, read as the reverse complement.
CGGTCGGCCTCGGCGGGGTTTCTCATGGTGCTTTCCGGGCGCCGCGGCGCCGGCGTCCAACCTTCCGCCCCCATTCACCCCTGCATGAAAGAGTTCAACTCCGGCGTCGTCATCGCGGCATCCAGATACCCGAACGTGCCCTGCGCATTCACCTCGCGGGCGGCCTGCAACAACCCGCTCATCGCTGCACGGTACAACGACGTGGCGAGACTGATCCGCTTCACGCCCACCGCCGCAAGCTCGGGCACCGAGAACGATTTTCCCCCGATTCCGGCCATGAAGTTCACCGGGCGCGATACCGCGCCGCACACCGCGCGCACCGCGGCAAGGTCGGGCAGGCCCGGCGCCATCAGCACGTCCGCCCCGGCTTGCTCGAACGCGCGTAGCCGCCTGATCGTGTCGTCCAGGTCGGGATTGCCGCGCAGGAAATTTTCGGCGCGCGCGGTCACGGTGAACGCAAACGGCAACGACCGCGCCGCGGCCACGGCGGCAGCGATGCGCTCGGTCGCCAGGCCATGGTCGAACAGCGGCTTGTCGCGATCGCCGGAGGCGTCCTCGATCGAGCCACCGACCAGCCCGACACCGGCCGCCAGGCGGATCGTCTCGGCTGCGGCTTCCGGCGTGTCGCCGAAACCCTTTTCCAGGTCCGCGGACACCGGCAAATCAGTGGCTTCGACGATGGCGCGGCAATGTGCCAGCGCCTCGTCGCGCATCACCATGCCGTCACGCCGTCCCAGCACGCCGGCCTGCGCGCCGCTGGAACTTGCCAGCGCGGCGAAACCCAGCCCGGCAAGGATGCGCGCGGACCCGGCGTCCCAGGCGTTGGCGATGACGAAATGCCCCGGCGCCTGGTGCAGGGCACGAAAGCCTCGGGCCTTGTCGGTCTGGCTGGCGGCCATGGCTTGTCTCCTGCCCGCGGTGGCACGCCGGGCAGCAAACCGGCAAGCCGAGCGTTGCGCAATAGGCCATGCAATGCGCCGGGGGCAATCGCCTGGAGGCAATCCCCCGGGGGCGGCGCGATCCAGGGTGCCGCGGCCGCGGCCCCGGGGGCGCCGCCGACATGCGGCGCCCCATCCAATCCGGCTAGCGGTCGCTCCACTCCTTCGTGGCGTCGCGCACCGCGTCCTTGGCGCCACCAACCGCATTCTGCACCTTGCCGGCGGCGCGTTCCACCTTGCCCTCGACTTCGGCCTTCTTGTCGCCCATTGCCTTGCCGGCGGTTTCCTTCACCGCGCCCTTGGCCTGGTGCGCCGCACCTTCGATGCGATCCTTGTTCATAAGCTTCTCCTCGTGATCGGCGGCACTCGAGCCGCGTATCCAGAACGAGGCAGCGTCGGGTGGGTTGCAGGTCCGGTCGGTGAGCGATCCGGTCATGCCAGGCGACGAGGCCATCGGCGTTGGATCCGGGTTTCACGCCGGCGTGATCACGCGGCCGGACCGGAAACCGTGGACTGCCTACCCCGCCCCGATCGCGATGCGTTGCAGCTTGCCGCGCGCCGCGTCAGGGATGGGCACCGGGCGCTGCGCGCCGCGCTCGACGAAGACGTGTACGAAATGCCCCTCGGCCGCGGCGATGTCCGCGTCGTTGCGGAACACCGCGAGCTCATAGCGCACCGAACTGCGGCCGATTGCGGCGACGCGCACGCCGACGGTGACGCGGTCCGGGAAGCTGAGCGAACTGTGATAGCGGCACGCCACCTCGGCGACGACGCAATGCGTCGGGCCATCGAGCAATCCGACGACGTCTTCGCTCATTTCGTAGTACGTGACGGCGGTGTCGAAGTAGGAAAAGTAGTTCACGTTGTTGACGTGCCGGAAGACGTCGTTGTCCATCCAGCGCGTGGTGATGGCGTGGAACCAGCGATAGTCGGCGCGCCGGCCGGGCGGTTGGCGAGTGCTCATTGCGGCTTGTTCGGGTCCTGCGGTTGGGTGGCGCAGGTAAGCTGGTTTGGGTTGGGGTGTCCATCGCGGCGTTGCCGCCCTCGGCCCGACTTTCCCCTCTGGCCCCAACGTCGCCAACCCTGCTCGATCCTCGCGCCGCCGGGTGCTATGGCAACCTCGTGGCGCCGCTTCCGCGCCATCGCGCAGCGCAGGAGAATCAACGGATGGCCACCGGAGTGACCGATTTCGATATCGCCGCGTTGCGGGCGCGCCGCACCAACAAGTGGCACAAGTTTCCCGGCGACGTGCTGCCCGCCTGGGTCGCCGACATGGATTTCGGGGTGGCGCCGTCGGTTACCGCCGCGCTGAAGCGCCTCGCCGACAACCAGGAATATGGTTATGCCGCGCGGGAGGGCGTGCTCGCCGCCGCGTTCACCCGCCGCATGGAGCGCCGCTTCGGCTGGCGGACCGATCCCGCCGACACGCACGCCATCGGCGACCTGGTGCAGGCGACTTTTTCCTCCGTTATGGCGTTCAGCGAGCCAGGCGACGCGATCCTGCTGCAACTGCCGTCCTATCCGCCGTTCATGGCCGCGATCAACGATACCGGGCGCCGCCTGCTGGCGAACCCGATGCGCGACAACGGCACGCGCTGGGTGCTCGACCTTGCCGCTTACGACGCCGCGCCCGATCCGCGCACGCGGGTACTGATTTTCTGCCATCCGCAAAACCCCACCGGGCGCGCCTACAGCCGGGCAGAACTGGAGGAGGTGGCGGCGTTCGCCATCCGGCACGACCTGGTGGTGGTGTCCGACGAGATCCACGCCGACATCGTTTATCCCGGCAACACGCATATTCCCCTGGCGTCGCTGGGCGCGGAAATCGCCGCGCGCACCATCACCATCACCTCGGCGACCAAGAGCTTCAACATTCCCGCGCTGCGCTGTGCGGTCATGCATTTCGGGGCTCCCGCGCTGAAGGCGCGGTTCTTCGCCCGCATCCCGGCACGCTTGCTCGGGTCGCCGGGGGTCACCGGGGTGGACGCCACCGTCGCGGCCTGGGACGACGGCCAGAAGTGGTTCGACGAGATTCTGGCGCAACTGCAAGCCAACCGCGACTGGCTGGCGCAAACCATCGGCGCCGAGCTGCCGGGCGTCACGCTGCGGCTGCCGGAGGCCACCTATCTGGCTTGGCTCGACTGCACGGCGCTGGACCTGCCGTGTTCCGCCGGCCAGTTCTTCCTGGACCGCGCCCGGGTCGGGCTGAATTTCGGCGAGACGTTCGGCGCGCACTATGCCGGCTTCGCGCGGCTGAACTTCGCCAGCCCGGCGCCGATCCTGCGGCAGATCGTGGCCCGCATGGCCGAGGCGGTTCAACGACGGTGACGCCTAGCCTGTGCCGCGCGCGGGCGACGCGTGGGCGCCTGACCAGGAAATCCAGCCGCGCCGGCGCAACGACGGAGGGGCGATCGGGGCGGCACACGGCACCCTCAGCCGGCGCCGCGCGCCGACCCCTCCCGCCCGGCGGGCGAGGCGATTTGCCTCAGCGCGGCGACAGCACCATCACCATCTGGCGATTTTCCATCCGCGGCATTTGCTCAACCTTGGAGGTCGGATCCATCTCGGTGCGGATCCGCTCCAGCACCTTCACCCCGATATCCTGGTGCGCCATCTCGCGACCGCGGAAGCGCAGCGTCACCTTGACCTTGTCGCCTTCCTCGATGAACGACTTCATGGCGCGCATCTTCACCTGATAGTCGTTCTCGTCGATGTTCGGGCGGACCTTGATCTCCTTGATCTCGATGACCTTCTGCTTCTTCTTGGCTTCGTTGCGCTTTTTCTGCTGTTCGTATTTGAACTTGCCGTAGTCGAGAATCTTGACCACGGGGGGTTCGGCGTTCGGGCTGATTTCCAGCAGGTCGAGGCCCGCCGCATAGGCGCGCTGCTGGGCCTCGCGCGCCGTCATCACGCCGGACATCTCGCCGTTCTCGTCGATCAGTCGCACCTGGGGGGATCGGATCTCCTCATTGACGCGCGGCCCGCCGCGGGTCGGCGCGGCTGCCATGGGTGGTCTTGCTATGGTCTTCTCCTGTCGCGGTTATGGTTCCGGCCGGGACGGTCCCGGCCGGACGGCAGTCTGGCCGATCATTCCGTCCCGGATCAAGCTGTCTCAAGCCGGGTTGCAACTTCCTTAAGATCGGGCGGCGCGGCCTCGGCCGCAAGCCGGGCGACCGCTTCCTCCAGCTTCACGACATCCTGTGCCGCCCCGCCCAGCCGGCGCAGCGCCACCGTGCGGTTCTCCGCCTCCTTGCGGCCGACCACCGCCAGCACCGGGACATGCGTCAGACTGTGGTCGCGCACCTTGGCGTTGATCTTCTGGTTGGTCAGGTCGAGCGCCGCCGCCACGCCGGCCCGCCCCAGCGCCGCGGCGACCTCGCGCGCATAATCGTCGGCATCCGACACGATGGTTGCCACCACCACCGGCACCGGCGCCAGCCAGAGCGGAAAACGCCCGGCGTAATGCTCGATCAGAACGCCGAGGAACCGTTCGAAGCTGCCCAGGATGGCGCGGTGCAGCATCACCGGGGTGCGGCGGTTGCCGTCCTCGGCGACGTATTCGGCGTCCAGAAGGCGGGGCATGTTGAAATCCACCTGCAGCGTGCCGCACTGCCAGTCGCGGCCGATGGCATCCCGGAGAACGAATTCCAGCTTGGGGCCGTAGAACGCGCCCTCCCCTGGGTTGAGCTCATAGTCCACCCCGGCGGTGGCACAGGCCTCGCGCAGCGCGCCCTCTGCGTGGTCCCACACGGCGTCGTCGCCGACCCGCGGGGTGGGGCGGTCGGAAAATTTTACCCGGAAGCCGGGAAATCCGAAGTCGCGGTAGATCGACGACAGCAGCGCGACGAACCGCACCGTCTCCGGCGCGATCTGCGCCTCGGTGCAGAAGATGTGCGCGTCGTCCTGGGTGAAGGCGCGCACCCGCATGATGCCGTGCAGCGCGCCGGACGGCTCGTAGCGGTGGCAGGAACCGAACTCGGCCAGCCGCAGCGGCAGTTCGCGGTAGGAGCGCAAGCCCTGGCGGAAGATCTGGATGTGACACGGACAGTTCATCGGCTTCAGCGCCAGCGTCTTGTCCTCGTCCTCCACCTGGGCGATGAACATGTGCTGGCGGAATTGCTCCCAATGGCCGGAGCGCTCCCACAGCGCGCGATCCACCAGTTGCGGGGTGCGCACCTCATTATAGCCGCCGGCATCCAGCCGGCGCCGCATATAGGCCTCCGCGGCGCGGTACAGCTTCCAGCCGTTCGGGTGCCAGAACACGCTGCCGACCGCTTCCTCCTGGATATGGAACAGGTCCATCTCCTTGCCGATCTGGCGGTGGTCGCGGCGCTCCGCCTCCTGCAGCATGTGCAGGTAGGCGTCGAGTTCCTTCTGGTCGCGCCAGGCGGTGCCGTAGATGCGCGACAGCATGGCGTTGCGGTGGTCGCCGCGCCAATACGCGCCGGCGGTCTTCATCAGCTTGAACGCCGGGCCGACATCGGCGGTGGAGCGCATGTGCGGACCGCGGCACAGATCGACCCAGTCGCCTTGCGTGTACAGGCTTATTTCCTCCGTGCGCGGCAGGTCCTGGATCAACTCCGCCTTGTACTTTTCGCCCTTCTCCTGGAAGCAGCTTATCGCCGCCTCGCGGTCCACCACCGAGCGAACGAACGGCGCGCCGCGCGCGACGATCTCGCGCATCTTCGCCTCGATCGCGGGGAAATCCTCCGGGGTGAACGGATCGTCGCGGGCGAAGTCGTAGTAGAAGCCGTTCTCGATCGCCGGACCGATGGTGACCTGGGTGCCGGGATACAGTTCCTGCACCGCCTCGGCGAGCACGTGCGCCGCGTCGTGGCGGATCAGTTCCAGCGCGTCCGGGTCGCGGCGGGTGACGAACACCACGCGCGCGTCATGCGCGATCGGGGTGGCCAGATCGACCAGCTTGCCGTCCAGCTTCATGGCCAGCGCCGCGCGTGCGAGGCCGGGACCGATCGCCTCCGCCACCGTCGTGCCCGTCACCGGCGCATCGAAGCGGCGCACGGAACCGTCGGGCAGGGTGATGGCGGGCATGGGTCTGGGCTCCTCCTTCGGGGGACGCGGAGGCGCTGTCTATGGCGTCATGCGGCCGAGGCTGCAACCCCGCGAAGCATCGATCGCCCATGTCGACGGCCAATGTCGGCGGCCAATGTCGGCGGGTGTGTCACCCGCACCCTTGCTGTTGCGCATTGACCACCGGCCGGCGGCGGCCGACCCGCCCTGAATGAAACCGCGCAGGTCGCGGGTTGCAGGAGGCTCCCCCTCCCCTTGAGGGAGGGGGAGTTTGTTTCTTGTTGGGAGCGGCCTGTGCGTCACGCCAAGTCGGCGAGCGGGAACGGCTCCGCCAACTCCAGCACCCGCGCGGCACGCAGCACCAGGTCGTCGCGATACTGCGCCGCGGCGAGCTGCACCGACCGCGGCAGGCCGTCCTCGCCCAGCCCCAGCGGCACGGTGATCGCCGGCTGGCGGGTGATGTTGAAGGTGAAGGTCCACGGCGCCCACTGCGTCCACAATGCCTCCACCGGGTTCGCCGTCGGCGCGTCCGCGAGCGGCGGACCGCCCGGCACGGTCGGGCACAGCACGAGATCGAACGTCTGGTGCAGCCGCGCCATGGCGTGCGCGGCGGCGGCGCGCATCGCCTCGCCGTCGAGGTACTGGATCGCACTCAGGCCGCTCAGCGCGCGCGCCACCTCGTGGATGCCGGGATCGAGCAATCCGCGCAATTGCTCTGGCATCGTTGCCACCAGGCGGGCCAGCGCCGCGCCCCACACCCCGGCGAAGATCGCGCGCGTGTCGGGCAGCTCCGGGTTGGCCTCGTCCACCGTTGCCCCGGCATCCGCCAGCAGCGCCGCCGCATGCTCCACAGCCGCGACGCAACCGGCATCGACCGGCGCGTCGAATCCGGGGCGGCGCAACACGCCGACCGACAACCCGGCCACGCCGCTTTCGATGCCGTCGCGCCAGTCGCGCCCGTCATCCGGCACGCAGAACGGGTCGCGCACGTCGTAGCGCGCCATCGCCGACAGCATCAGCGCGGCGTCGGGCACCGAGCGGGTCATCGGCCCGGCGCAGGACACGCCGACGAAGGCGCTGGTCGGCCACAGCGGCACCCGTCCGAAGGTTGGCTTCAGCCCCACCAGGCCGCACCAGGCCGCGGGGATGCGAATCGAGCCGCCGGCGTCGGTGCCAATATGCAGCGGGCCGAACCCCGCCGCCCCGGCTGCTCCGGCGCCGGACGAGGAGCCTCCGGTGGTGTAGGCCGGGTTCCACGGATTGCGGGTGATGCCGTGCAGCGGACAGTCGCCGGGCGATTTCCAGCCGTATTCGGTGGTGGTGGTCTTGCCGAGGATTACCGCGCCGGCCGCCTTCAGCCCCACCACGGAGGGTGCGTCGTCCGCCACCGGGGCCGGGTCGGTGGTGCGGCTGCCGCGACGAGTGGGAAAGCCGGCGAGATCGACCAGGTCCTTCACGGTGCAGGGCACGCCGTCCAACAGGCCGAGCGGCCTTCCGGCCCGCCAGCGGCTTTCGCTCTCGCCGGCGGCTTCCAGGGCGCGAGGGTTCAGCACGGCAAAGGCGTTCAGGCCGGGGTTCAGCCGGGCGACGCGCTCGGTGACGGCCTGCAGCACCTCGACCGGGCTGAGCGAGCGCCTTGCATACAGCGCCAGCATGTCTTCCGCGGAGAGCAGGGCGGGGTCGGTGGCTGGCACTGGCATGGGGCGTTCCTCGCCGGGTGTGGGGACGACAGAATGGACGTGGCGGCGCGTAGAGGGAACCCGTTGCTTGCGGCGACCGGGCTGGCGGCGGCCGGGGGGTCCCGCCGCGGCGATGGGACTGTGGTGGCCGTTGGGTCGCCCGCGGCCGACAGTGTGTAACGGGTGTCTCATTTCGCTGTGGCGGAGATGGCGCCGCATGTCATGAGATTCGGTGGGCGCAGCTTGGTGAATGCCCCGTCTCATCCGCGTCTCGTTTCGCTGTGCATGACGCGCGATCGCGTGCGCTGAGAAATCGCCGTCGGACTGCCGCTGGCCTGTCACGCTGGTTCGGCCCATCGCGTCGCCGCCTCACGGTGTATGGGGTTCTGCCGGTCCGGCAACAATTCGGCCGAGTTCGCCTCGGCCGGCTGGGCCGGCGCACCGCTGGACACGGGGTGTTGCCAACCACGGATCGCCGCGGCGCGATTCGCGGCCCGCAGAGTCGGCACGTTCTGGTGCACAGGCTTTTGTCGCCGCGCGATATGCTGGCATCGCGAGCGATCGACCGCAGCATTGGAGTGCCCAGCGTGGTGCCTGGCTATCGTGCTGGAGAGTCGTCAAGGCGCCCGTCTGTTAGTTATACTGTTAGTTGGCCGCAGTGGCCGGCGGATGCAAGCGGTGGTGCCGATCCGCATCGCGGCCTGGTCTGGGTGACGCGCTGGCCGCAATCATCCCCGACCATCGCGACCAGGCCCAGATCACCCCACAGGCCGGCGGACATCCTGCGCGCACGCATTCCGGCCATTGCCCGCAGCAATTGCAGAGGGCCCTGTTCGCCTTGAACGGGCTGATGGATCGCGCGCCCGCATTGTGCAACCGAAATCCGCCTGCCGACGAAGGGCAGCCGCCGCCGCGCCACGGCGGATCCCGGAGCGACCTCGCCGCTCGCGCCTTGCTCGAATGCCACGGTTACTCGCCGATGCTCAGCAGCGCGCCGCGCACCCGTGCCTGGTGGAACTGTTGGGCGAACAGCAGCGCGGCGGCGACCAGCCAGACCGCGTTCAACGCGAAGGCGGCGGCGAGGTGGTCCCAGCGCACCACGCCGTTCAGCAGGACGCCGCGCATGCCCTCGAACACATGGGCGGAGGGCAGCGCCCAGGCCACTGGCTGCAACACGCGCGGCAGCACGGAGACGGGATAGAACACGGCGGAGAACGGCGTCAGGCCGAACAGCACCGACCAGGCCAGCGCCTCGGCTCCGGCGCCATGGCGCAGGATCAGCGAAACCACGGCGAGCGCCACCCACCAGCCCATGATCATCAAATTGAGGAAGAACAGCACCAGCACCGGACCGAGCGCGAACAGGTTGTAGGCATACAGCAGCCAGGCGATCAGGATTGCCGGCAGCACACCGGCGAACATGCGGATGACCGACATGCCGATCAGCGCGGTCACCAGCTCCCACGGACGCAGCGGGCTGACGAAGACGTGGCCGAGATTGCGCGACCACAGCTCCTCCAGGAAGCTGATGGCGACACCCATCTGGCTGCGCAGCGCCACTTCCCACAGCAGCACGCCGCCGAGCAAGGTGGCGGCGGCGAGGGCGGCGCCGCTGCCCATGCGGGCGGCGAGGAAGCGGGCGGTGAAGCCCCAGATGCACATCTGCAGCACCGGCCAGTAGGCGAGTTCCAGCACGCGCGGCCAGGAGTGGCGGTACAGGGCGAGGTGGCGATACAGCATCCCCCAGATGCGGCGCGCGCTGCTATGCATCGGCGGGGACCGGCGCGGTGCGGCGGTCGCGGGCGATGTCGAGGAAGACTTCCTCCATATCGTCGCGGCCGTAGCGGTCCAGCAGTTCCCGCGGGCTGCCGCGATCGACGATCCTCCCCCGCTTCAGCATCAGCACGTGGCTGCACAGGCGTTCCACCTCCGCCATGTTGTGCGAGGCGAGCAGGATGGTGCAGTTGGATTCGGCGCGGTAGCGTTCGAGCCAGGTGCGGACCCAGTCGCCGGTGTCGGGGTCCAGGCTGGCGGTCGGCTCGTCGAGCAAGAGAAGCTCCGGACGGTTGATCAGCGCCTTGGCCAGGGCGACGCGGGTTTTCTGGCCGGCGGAGAGTTGGCCGGCGGGGCGGTCCAGCAGGTCGCGCAGGTCGAGTTCGCCGGCCAGTTCGGCGATGCGGTGGGTCAGGCGGGGGACGTTGTAGAGGTGGCCGTAGATGCGCAGGTTCTGCGCCACGGTCAGCCGCTGCGGCAGCGCCACGTAAGGGGAGGAAAAATTCATCCGGGCCAGCGCGGCGAAGCGGTCGCGCGCCATGTCGTGGCCGAGCATGCTGATGGTGCCGGCGGTCGGCACCAGCAGGCCGAGCAACAGGGCGATGGTGGTGGTCTTGCCGGCGCCGTTGCCGCCGAGCAGGCCGAGCGTGGCGCCGGCGGGCGCGGCGAAGTCGATGTCATCGACCGCCAGCACGTCGCCGTAGCGCTTGGTCAGGTGGGTTACGCGGATGGCGTCCATGCGGGCAGGGCTTAGGGCGCCGGGCGGCTGGCGCCAAGGGTGGGGCGATCGCGGGTGTTACGTTGACTTGCGACGTCTCAAGCGACGCGCCCTTGGCTTCGACTTGAAAGCAGTCTCCGGCGAGCGCAGGTATTGTCCCGAAATTGGGTCAAATGGCGAGGCGCATGGCGGCGACCACGGGACATACCTTCTTGGACGAGGTCATCAGCCGCGAAGGCTTGGTCGATCCCGATCGGTTAAGCTTCGTGCTGCGGGTCACCAAGGGCGAGTTGGCCGCGGCCTCCGGACTGTCACGCGACGCCGTGTCCAAGACGCGACGGTTGCAGGCTCCAGCGACCCAGGCTCGGCTGCGTGAGGTGGCCGAGATCATCAACCGAATTCTTCCGTGGTGCGGGTCGGTGCCGCAGGCGTTTGCCTGGTATCGGTCGCAGCCCATCCCGGCGTTCGGCGATCAGACCGCCGAGGACCTGGTTCGTGCCGGGCGGTCGGAACATTTGAAGAGCTACCTCGCGGGAATTGCGGTCGGCGGATACGCGTGAGGCTGACCGGGTTCGTCTATCGGGCGCACAACCCAAGATGGGCCTTCGCACCGGACTCCGGCCAGGGCGCCGCGTCCGCCGGCGGTCGCCTCAACCCGGTCGGCATGCCCGCGCTCTATACCGCCTTGCGTTTCGAGACCGCTTGGCTCGAGGCGCAGCAGGCGTTCCCGTTCAAGGCGCAGCCGATGATGCTGTGTGCCTATGAGGTGGACTGTGAGAATGTCCTCGACCTGACCGACGCGGCGGTGCTGGCCGCGCATGGGATCGGCCCAATGGATCTCGCCAGCCCGTGGAAGGATTTTTCCACAAGCGGGATCAAACCGCCATCGTGGGAGATCGCGGAACGTCTGGTCGCGGCCGGAATGGCAGGTGTTCTTGTCCCCAGCTTCGCCAAAGGCGCCGTTGCGGCAGACGTGAACGTCGTGTTCTGGGACTGGGCGCCAGACCCGCCGCACCAGGTCCGGGTGGTCGATGACAGCGGGCGACTGCCGAAGGATGCGAGTTCCTGGCGGTAGGCGCCAGGCACGGCGATTCGACGGGCACGCCGTCCGGCCGGCTGGTCAGCCGGCTTCGCCGCCCAACCGGTCAGATGCTTTTGCGCGTAGTCGTCGATCCGTCTCTTGCCTTGCCGCAACGCTGCGATTTCGGATTTCGTCAGTTGTTCGGAAGCCGATGAGATACTGCGCTTCCTCGGCGGAGAGCGCCGCGGGATCGACCTGGAAGATTGCTCGGATTGCATCGCCATGTCGCATCTCCAGCATTGCGGCGAGCCGAGCAGCAGGCATCAACCGGCCGGATCGCGCGGCGTTGACCAGTACCACAACCGCGGCCACTGCTCCACCGCCTGACTGGTTATAGTGCGCGAGTTCGGCCAGTGTCCCACCCATCGTCATCACATCATCGACCAGGACGTATCCTGTCCCTTTCCGCACTGGGCCATCGAACCGTGCACGGTTGTTGAGGCGTCCCATGGAATCGGCGCCGGTGTGGAATACGCGCGTCCGCTGGACGATGTCGCGGTCAGCCTCCGCCCCAACTGCACGGGCCAAAGCACGCGCCAACACCTGAGGGATGGCGTTGTCGCCAGGCGCTTCCCTGGCGTGCGGGGCGACGAATATCACGTTGGGCTGGGTCGCCGCTCTTGGCGGCCGGGTAAGCGGCATGCGCCTTCAGGGGCGCATCGTCGCGGAACAAGAAGAGCGGTCCTGCCAGGCCGGCCGGGAACCCGAGCGTCCGCACCTCGTCCATGGCATCCTTTCCATGCGTGCGCTTGGCAAGGCCAACAGACCGCTTGCCCGCCTCATCGTGCGGCGGGGATGAGGCACGATCGTTGTCGATTGCCACGATCTCATGGTCGGCGGCAGATCTCTTGTCTGGCAAGCGTGCCCCGCAGAGGGCGCCGCACCGGATCACCGAGCGCACGGCGCTGCTCAATCTCCGGCCGGAGTACCAGGCCCTGCCGACGAGCGGCAACCTGAAACCCTCCGAGGCAACCGAGCTGGTACGCCTGTCGCCTCGCGGCCAGGACACAATGTTCAACGCCATCCGCACCGGGGGCTGCCGGAACGACTGCGACCTCCGGGCCTCTTCCACTGCGCTGGTCAATGCAGAGGCCCAGCTTCTGCTGATGCCCGACGCGTCGCCGCCGCCGACCAAAGAGGACCGCGAACTGGCCAACGCCTTCGAGGCTCACGTCGAACGGGTCGCAGCGCTGCTGCGCTCCGGCATCCACGAGAACCAGATCGTCGCGGTGCGCAAGACCAGCCCGCACCGGGCTGGCACCCTGGCCGACCTGCTGGCCGTCATGCAGACAGACCTCCGCCGCATCGAGGTCGCGCTGCGCGAGGTTGCCATCCAGGCGAGTTTCCTCGCCGCAGCGTGACGGACCGGCGCCGCGATCGGCGGGCGCGCGCGGGCCATACCCCGCCGCGCCATACCCCCCACCCGAGTTCACGCCCGGTAGAACTACACCCACGCACGCTCATGGATGGCGCGAGCGGGCGGGCTGACATTCCCTGTCCCACCAAGCAGATCATCGAGAACGACCAGCGCGCCGACGTGCCCCCACTGGAACAGGCCCGCACGTATCAGGCCCTGATGGACGAAATGGGCTGGACGCCGGCCGAACTCGGCTCCCACATCGGCAAGGCCGCGCACCGGATCACCGAGCGAACCGGCCTGCGGACATCAGCGTCGTGTTCCTGGGCTGGCGCCGGTCCCGCCGCATCAGGTCCGTGTCATCGATGACGATCAGCGGCAGTCAAATGACGCGTTTCTGGCGGTAAAATCGGGCCATTTTCGGCCCATTTCACCGCCCCGTGGCACTACCCTGCGGGAATATATCAAGCAAAATCAACATGAAAGCCGAATGCCACCCGGTGCGCTATACCCCCCCCTGAATTCGCGACCGAGAATGCAAAACCCATGCACGGTCCCGGAGGGGGCGAGTGGGCGGGCTGAAACCCCATACCCCTGGGCGGGCCAGCAATTCCAGGCGGCGATCCGGGGATCGATCATTAGGGGCACTCATTTGCGACACACTCATTTGCGGCCGATTGTGATCAGACTGATTACGGGGTAGGGTCGTGGAGTCTCGTCTACTTGGTCACGGGTCCTCAAGCGCCTCAGAGTGCCGGGTATTCGAAATCCTTAATCGTGAGACAACTGCGCTCTTGACCCCGCACGCGGCGGTACGGTTGGTTGCGGTTCCAAGAGTTTCCACGGTGAGGGCGAGAGTTGCCGGTTTTGTGGTGGCGAATGGAGGCCAAAGCATGGCTGCAATCTTAAATGCCTTGCTCACCTTCTTGATCGACAATGTCCTCAAGCCGACTTTAGCTGCACTACCTTTGTCTGCTATACCAGATGAAAAAGAGTGGCTAATCGCTATGGGGGTTGCTCTTGTGCTGATTCCGCCGCTAGCCCGGCTGATTCATAGGCTGTTGCATAAGTACGTAGGGCTATATCGGCGTCTGATATACGAAGAAGAGAAATATTGCGGATCTTGGCTCGAGACTATAACAAAAAACAACCTAAAATATATGACATTGATTGACGTGTACTTCAACAGAGCCACCCTGAAGTACAGTATATCCGGCAGAGCATTCGATGAGTCACTCAATCTTCATGCCACTTTTTCGAGCTATATGTTCACGCTGGATGAATCCAAGCAAACGATGGAGATATTGTATTCGGGCGCGTATGTAAATACTGGAAGAACAGCCAAGGGATGGTGCATATATTTCCTTAGCAAGGACTTATCGGGAGGGCACGGATACATCGTCGACTTCGAACTAGACGAAACTGAAGTCATGCGTCAAACGCTTAGGCTAGCATTTGTTCTCACACGCCTAAATAGGCGGGTCTTAAGACGCCGAATCAACAGCTCGCGCTTGAGGAACGATGGAGACCGGTTGATGCTGCTATCGAGCTTGCAGGGGATGGCTGAACTACCACGGAGCCACTGAGTTGGCCCGACATGCCGAGCGTCTCAGAGAGGCTCTGGTGTAAGTGATTGTCCAATAATATATACATGTCTGAATATTGTTACGTTCCTGGCGGTTGTCGCCCTCTTTACCGAGCACCCTTACCGCACTCCGTTTGGGCGATGTGCAAATCTGCCCTATGTGGTAAGCTTACAGCAGGATCAGAGGCCAGCACCTTGAACACAGCGCCGTCCTGAGGAGCAGTTTATGTCAGAGCAGCCTAACGACTATTCGAAGTCGTGGAACGAGACGTACGGTGTCACGAAAGACCCCGTAAGGAATTACATGATTTTCCCGCTGTTTGCCGAGCGTGTGGGTCGATTCCGGCATGAGTTCATCGCCGACTTGGGTTGCGGTAATGGCAGTATGATTCGTAATCTAGCCCATTTGGACTTTGGGTCCTGTCTTGGCCTCGATCGCAACAGAGCTTTCCTCGATAGTGCGGAGAAGTACGTGAACGATAGCCGTGTCACATTCGTTGAGGAAGACCTATCTGATATGAAATCTGTGCTAACCGGGTCTATAGATGTCGCTCTATCGGTTTTCGTTATAAACGAGCTTCCCGATTTGGGGGGGTTCTTCAGGAATGTATCCCGTATCCTGACCCCTTTGGGGAGGGTGTTCCTTGTATGCACTCATCCTTTTGTGCCCTTGATCGCACAAAAGCAGGCAGACTGGGGCGTAAAAGACAACAATAAAGTGACCGGGCTCGCGGGCTACTTCTTGTCATCTAAAGGAAGATATCATTTCACGATTTCGAAAGACTATGCTGACTACTACCACTACAATTTTCAGCATATCACCACGGCGATATGTTCCGCCGACCTGAGCATTCGATATATGCAAGAGCTAACTTCGGATGATCCGAGATTCGAAGAGTACCAGGAATATTGGACTACAAGAGATCTGCCGAAATATCTCTATCTTGAGATTTCCAGATAAAGTCTTTCAAATATTGTGAGGTGTGCTGCGCCTGATCACCATGTGCCGCTTCTTCCCATGTCGTGGTGCTGAGAGTTTGTAGAGATGAATATACCTAGAACATAATCGGAACGACTCTCTCAAACCCCAGGCGCCGGATCATCCGCCGGGTTGCGGTTCGGATCACCATTGCCTCCCTCACCCGGGACGCCGGTCTGGTTGCTTCCCTGATCGCCGGCGCCACCCCTGGCAGACGGCACCCAGCCCAGCGGGGCCATGTTCACCTGCTGCACCGTGTCGCCATCCGGCACGCTCGACAGACCCTCCGCGCGTCGTGCCTCGTTGACCTTCATCCACGGCCCACCGACAGCCTGCCGATAGGCGGTGAACCGGGACAGAAGGTCCGCCTTGAGGAAATGTCCATAGTCCCAATCCAGGAACGTGTCGTCGCCGTCGAGTTCGTAGAACTGCTCCGCCTTCGCTTTCCACCGTTCGCAATATCCCGAGATCGGGCCATTGAGGTACTGCTGGCCCATCTGCACCATCGCCGGGCCTTCGGTCTCGCCCTCGATCGCCAGCTTGTAGGGCGGTACGTCGAAGGCGCGGGCGATGTCGCGAAGCTGGAAGTTGCGGGACTCGATGAACTGGCTATCGACCATCGACAACCCGAGCGCCTGCCATTTCAGCCCCTGCTCCAAGATCGCGGTCGCGCCTGAGTTGCGCGGACCCGCTTGCAGGCGCTGCCACTCTTCGCGGAGCTGCTCACGGATTTCCTTGCTGGCGAATTCCCCCCCCCCGGTGGACAGCACGCCACCGGTGCGGGCGCCCTGCCCGACGAACCGGGCCTGGTGCTCCTCCAGGCCGATCCCCAGGCCCAGCGACTCTCTCACCAGCGACAGGCGCGACGATCCCAGCAGCGAGTTGTACATCGGCAGCCAGCGCAGGTGGAACATATCCGCCGATGGAATCAGCAGCGGATGCTCCCGCAGCATCGCCATCTCGTGCAGGCCGTTGCGCGTCACCGCATAGAAATACTCGCCGCTCGGAGCTTCAAACAGCCCAACCCGGTCGGGATGGACCGGCACCAGGTAGAGCGGATCGCCGCGGCCGTTCCTCACCACCGGCGCATAGCCATTGCCGCGCAACACCAGCGAGGCTTGCAGCATTTCCTTGAACTCGAAAGCCGTCTGCCAGTTGTTCGGGTTGCGCATCAGGCGATGCAGCGGATGATCCTTGAAGACCTCCTTCCCGCCATCCGGCAGCCGCCGGTAGATGTCGAACGGGATCTTCGCCACGTCGCAGGCGAGCATCGAGACGCACGCCACGCAGGCGACATGCCGCATCGCCGTGATGGAGTTGACCGGCACGCCGGCATTCGACTGCCTGCCACCGGCCCACTCACCCCACAGCCGATCGTCGGCCGCGCGACGCTGCGCGAAGTCGGCAACCCGTGACCAGAAGCCCATCGTGTGTCGGACCCCGGCCAGCGGCAGCGCCTGTCGATCGGCGCCCAACTTCCGATTGATGGCGATATAGCGCTGCGCTATAGTCCGGCCATGAAGGCCGTTCGCTATTCCGCTGAGGCCATCGCGAATCTGAAGCGGTACGGGAACATGGCCGCGAGGGTACGCAAAGCGACCAGCGAATATGCGGCCAATCCTGCCGCACATGCGAATAACGTGACCCGCCTGGTTGGTTCGCCGGCGAGCCGGATGCGTGTGGCGGATTACCGTCTGACCCAGATCGACTTGTCGCAGGCGGCAGACATTTCCCAGCCCTACCTGGCGCAGCTCGAAAACGGCCAACATGAGGGGGCGGTGTCGGTCTATGCCCGTCTGGCAAAGCTCCTGCACGTGCGAATCGACGATCTCGTTGCCGATGCGTCGGCCGCAGCGAACGGCCCGGGATGATCTGACACGGACCCTCAGACTCCGATCGTTACAGTATCACACGGCGCCTCCTCTCGCCGGACCACCAGACGCCTCGCGGCAACCCCCTCCCACAAGCGGCAGGGGACCGCTTCACCCTCACGCCTTCCGCTTCCACGCCTGCTATGTGCGTCACATCTGCGAATATCCCGAGCCTGGGCTGTCCACCCCGCGCCCGGCCGCCTCGGCGATCCAGCCGAACTCCTTGAGGATCTGCTGGCTGTAGGTGACCCGCCCGTTCACTTTCGTTGCGGCCTCGCTGGCGAGCAATAGCGCGGCGCGGGCCATGAAGGAGGGGTGCTCGCCTTTCGGGTCGTCGATGCCGGTGACCAGCTTGTGGTGCACGGTTCCGGGCGTCGGCACGACCTTCGAGGGGGAGACCGCGGCGACGCTGATGCCCTCGTACTGGGCGAGTTCCTGCGCCAGGCCCTGGGTGAACCGCTCCAGTGCCGCCTTGGTGGCGCCGTACATGACGCCGCCGCGCACCGCCTGGTCGGTGTAGGGTCCACGCCCCGGGCCGATCGCCGCGCCGGAGCTGATGTTGACGATGGCGCCGCTGCGCCGCGGCACCATGTCCTTCAGCACTTCCTTCGCCAGCATGAATGGCCCGTGCACGTTCACCGCGAAGCAACGGATCCAGCGATTGGTGGGATAGGTCTCGGTCGGCAGGTAGTAGTTCAGCGCGGCGTTGTTCACCAGGATGTCGATCGGGCCATAGGCGGCGCGGGCCCGTTCGACCAGGGCGATGCAATCCGGCTCGGTCGAGACGTCCGCCGTCACTGGCGTCGCGTCGCCGCCGGCGGCGCGGATGCGCTGCACGGTGCGGGTCAGCGAGCCTTCCAGCATGCGGTGGTCGCCTTCGTTCAGCGTGCGTGCGGCGCACACCACTTTTGCGCCCTCGGATGCGAACAGTTCGGCGATCGCCTCGCCGATGCCGCGGCTGGCGCCGGTGACGATCGCGACCTTGCCGGTCAACTTGCCCATGGCGGTTTTCCCTCCGTTGTGCGGGTGCATTGTCCGGCGGGCGCGGCGCGGCTGCAACTGGACAGTCGCGCGGACTTCCCACAATGACAGGGCGCCGGCGGCGACGGTGTCTTGATCGGAAGCGCGCGAAGGTCCGCGCGCGCTGCCGGAATCCGTTGTGCGGGGCCGTCGATTCGGGAGTTTCCGACTGCGCCGCGAATCCCGGGCATCTTGCGGAATTCGGCCGCGGTTGCGGTTGCGGCGCGTGCCGATACCGGGCCGCGGGTTGCCGGTTTCGGCGGACCGAAGCGACGCAACTCCACTTGACGCGCCGAAGCCATCAGCTTCAAACCGCGCCGGCTGGTATCCAGGAGGACAATCCGGTGACGCGCATGAAATTCGGCGCCTTCCTGGCGCCGCATCATCCGGTGGGCGAGCACCCGACCCTGCAGTTCCGCCGCGATCTGAATTTCGTCGCACATCTCGACCAGCTTGGCTTCGACGAATTCTGGTGCGGCGAACACCATTCCTCCGGCTGGGAGATGATCGGCTCACCGGAGTTGTTCCTGGCGGCGGCGGGCGAGCGGACGCAGCGCATCAGGCTGGGCACCGGTGTCGTGTCATTGCCCTACCACCACCCGTTCAACGTGGCGCAGCGCATCGTGCAGCTCGACCACCTGACCGGCGGGCGGGTGATCTTCGGCACCGGTCCCGGTGCGCTGCCATCCGACGCGCGCAGCTTCGGCGTGGACCAGATGCGGCTGCGCGAGCGACAGGACGAAGCGCTCGGGGTGATCGTGCGGCTGCTGGACGGCGAACGGTTCAGCCACCAGAGCGACTGGTTCACGCTGAATGACACCCAGTTGCAGTTGCTGCCGTTGCAGGACCGCCTGCCGATGGCCGCGGCATCGTCGATCAGCCCGTCCGGCATGCAGCTCGCCGGCAAGTACGGCATGGGCGTGCTGTCGATCGCGTCCACCTCCACCGAAGGGTTGCAGGCGCTGCCGCTCCAGTGGTCGTTTGCCGAGGACTCGGCGCGGCGGCACGGCAAGACCGTCGATCGGCGCGACTGGCGGGTACTGGTGTCGTTCCATCTCGCGGAGTCGCGGAAACAGGCGGAACAGGAAGCGGTGGACGGGCTGTGGTGGTGGCATAACGAGTACAACGTGCGCGTGCTCGGCCGGCCTGGGGCGGTCCGCACGGAGGACCGGTGGGAGCTGATGGCGCAGGTCAACGGCAGCGGCAGCGGCGTCGGTTCGGCGGTGATCGGCACGCCGGACGCGCTGGTCACGATGATCCGGAGTCTGCAGCAGGTGACCGGCGGGTTCGGCGTGGTGCTCGGCTTCGCCCATGACTGGGCCAATCGCGAGGCAACCCTGCGTTCGTGGGAGTTGTTCGCCCGGTATGTCATTCCGGAGCTGAACGGCTATACGCGCAACCAGAAGGCGTCGGCCGACTATCTGGCGGAGCACCGGCGAGAGCTGATGGCCGGCCGCGTCGAATCGATCAAGGCCACGGTGCAGGGCAACGAGACGGCGCAGGCGGCGCTCGCGGTCACGCTGCGGCAATTGGCGAAGGCGCCGCAAGGGGGCGGTTTCCGGCCGGGCGCCGTTCCCTTGCCGGAGCCGCCGGAGACGCGGGATTGAGTCACGTTCATGGCCGTGCCCGGCCGGCATGCGCGCGGGCGGCGGGGCGAGGGCAGCGGGGTGAGGGCAGCGGGGCGACAGGGCAGCGGGGTGAGGGTTGTGTCAGGGCGGGGGTTCGGCTACATCCGCGCGTCCTGCGGCGCCCGTAGCTCAATTGGATAGAGCACCAGACTACGGATCTGGGGGCTGGGAGTTCGAATCTCTCCGGGCGCGCCATCTTCTCAATGACTTACGGCTCGTCGGGAAATAATCGCTGCAACCGCGGGGATGACGATCAGGGTTGGCCGCGAGTCGCAACACGCCAGGGCGCGTCATTCGGCTACGGCGGGGACTCCTTGTCCCGGGCGGCTTCGGCGATCTCGATGGCCAATGCCGTCATCAGGCTTTCGTCGGGAAGGCGACCATGCGCAAACCGCTGCTTCGCCTCTCTGGCGGTCAGGTCGCGCAAGACGACCCACAGCCCCTTGGCTGTTTCAGCATGGCCGAACAGGCACGCCCTGCGAATGAGGTTGACCAGGTCATCGGACATCCGCCGCCGCATCGAGCGGTTGAGCCGATCGCGGATGACAGCCTCGTTTACCTGGTTGTCAGCGGCGGTACGTGTCGCATTGCCCCATCTCTGCGTGCGTACGAATTGCCGCATCATGTTCCCCGGAGTGAGCCGGGTATCGAGACTATAGGCTCCCTGGCTTCAACGTAGTTTCAATGGCGGCCCGCTTCGGTCCACTCCCCGGATCGGGGCCGCAGTCGCCTTCGGGCACCGCCTGGCCGTCGCGTTTGGTCACGTGCGGTTCGTTGTCGGGCGGATGGAACGGCGCGATGCCATATTGTGCGGCTTCGACAAACGGCATGCAGTGCCAGCCAACGCGCGAACCTGATGATCCACATGGATCGCGTCACCGGCAGGCGGTGAGCCTCTCCGCGGCAGTGGTCGTCGTCAGCGTCCCCGCTGCGGTCCCCGTCAACGGTACGGTGGTCATTCGTTGCGTTCCCTTCCCTGGCCGACGGTGCACCGTCGGCCGCTTGATTCTTGGCAGGGAAGCGAGCCATCCGTCAGGCCCTTGACGCCGCGCCAGAATCCAAGGCCCGGCACCATTGGCGGTGACAGCCGGCCACGCCGCGCGATCACGGGCAACCTGGAAAAGTTGACACCTGGAAAAGTTACAAAAGTTGCAATGCAAACGAACCAAGCGCGGGGCATGGCTCCAGATCAGTACCCGCGCGGACGGGTCGGCCCGCCAAAACAGGGCATCATGCGAACGCGGCTTCGCCTCGGTCCGGCGCGGGCACGACGACCGCGCCAGCCACGACGCTGGCGCGGCGGCAGGCCGGCGGAAGCCGCGCCCATGCCGGGCGATGCTCTGGTCGGATCGGCTTCGCCCTAGCCACCGACCAGCCGTCCCGCCCCCTCGATCACGTCGTCCCAATCATCCACTTCGCGATTCTCCGGCGCGACCAGGACGTGCTGCACGCCGGCGGACTCGTATGCCGCGAGCCGCTCGCGCAGCTCTCCCTGATCGCGCCCGCTCCACTGCATCCGCATCGATATGGTGAACGCCGCTTCCGGCCGCCCGGCGCGCAACCGCCGCACGATCGGCGCCGCCTGCGCCGGCGTCTCGCGACTGCCATGCCAGCCGTCGGCGATGCGGATTGTGCGCTCCAACGCCGCCTCCGAGCTGCCGCCAATCCACAGCGGAATGCGACTGACCGGCAGCGGCAGCATCGTCATGTCGGCGATCTCGGCCGGGATGTACTTCGCCTTGAACGTCACCGGGTCCTGCGACCACACCGCGCGCATCATCGCGATCCCCTCGTCCATGCGCCGCCCACGCTCCTTGAACGGCGCGCCCAGCGCGGCGAACTCCGGCTCCAGCCAGCCCACGCCGGCACCGAGGATCAGCCGCCCGCCGGAGAGGTTGTGCAGCGTCGCCAGCTCTTTCGCCAGCGGCAGCGGGTGACGCATCGGCAGCACCAGGACGGACGTGCCGAGCCGCACATGCTCGGTCACCGCGGCAACCCAGCTCAGCGTCACCGCCGGATCGTAGAACAGCGGCGAGCGCGGAAATTGCTTGCGCGGCACGATGATGTGCTCGCTGACCCAGACGTCGCTGAAGCCCAGCGCCTCGGCACGGATCGCATAGCGCCGGATCAGCGCCGGTGTCGCTTGCTCGCCGGCATGCGGCAGATGAATTCCGAGTTGCATGTCGCTTCCCCCTATGCCGTCGCGTCGGCGGGCATCCGCACGAACGCGCCCTGCCGCAGCAGTTCCATCTGTAACTTGCCGATCGGCACCGCGCGTGGCTGCACGCCGAGCCGCGCCGCCAGGCCCGCGGCGGCGCCGGCCGCCTGGCCGGTCAGCCAGCATTGCGGAATCTCCCGCAGGAACGAATGGCTCGCGGCATCGCACGACACGTGGCGCCCCGCCGCCAGCAGCCCGTCCAGCGTGCGCGGCACCAGGCAGCCATACGGCACCGACACCGGCGGCAGTTGCGGCGACAGCGAGGGCGACACGCCGATCTCGTCGGCATGCGGCGTCGCGTCGGTCCATTGCTCGCGGGTCACCCGCGCGACGCCGGGCAGCCGCCGCGAATGCCGCACGCCAAGCTGCGGCGCCGACAGCATCAGGAAGGCCTGTTCAAACCCCGGCGCATGCGCGCGATAGACGTCGAGGTGCTGTGCCATCAGCCGGTGCGAACGCACCTCAACCTCGGTCAGGTCCTGGATATCGATCGCGGAATAACCCGACAGCCGCGGTCCCATGAACAGCGCGACGTCGTTGCGCCACGAGACGAACGGCCGCTCGAACAGCCCGCCGCATTGCGAACGCCCGCGCTCCATGAAGCTGGAAAAACCCGTCGCGTCGCCGGTCTTGAACGCGATCCAGCGCGTCATGTCGCAGCCGCCCCAGAGCCACGCGGTGTTCATGCAGTGATGAATGTCGCGTTGCTCGATGTCGGTGTCCGCACCCGCCCCGGCGCGGCCGAAGATGTCGCCGTCGCCGGTGCAATCGACCGTGACGCGCGCGCGGACCGCCAGCCGGCCTTCCTTGCTCTCGAACACCACGCCCGCCACGGCGCCGTCCTGCAGAATCGGCGCGGTGCCCATGCCGTGCAGCAGGAGCTGCACCCCGCTCTCCAGCACCAGCTCCTGGCTGGCGAGCTTCAGCCGCTCCGGATCGATCGTCGGCGACCAGGTGACGATGCCGTGATAGGCGGCGGTGCGCTCCTTCCAATAGGCCGCGGTGGCGGCGTCGGCGTTGCCCCACACCCCGCGCGGCGGGCCGGCGATGGCGTCCTTCGGCAGCCGGTCGAGCAAGTCGTTGGCGATGCCGCGGATCGCCTGCGTGCCGCTCCAGTCGGTCATGCGGTCGATCCAGATGACCAGGCCGCCGGTGGAGAGGCCGCCCAGGTGGTTGTAGCGCTCCAGCAGCACGACATCGGCGCCGGTGCGCGCCGCCGCCACCGCGGCCGCCGTGCCGGCGGGTCCACCGCCCACCACGAGCACGTCGCAGTCGCGGAACACCGGAATGGCGCGCGCCACTTCGTGCACCACGCCGCCGGGCCTGCTCCGGCGCGGCAAGAGACGGCCGGCGGCAAAGATGTCCGACTCGAAGAGGAACGACTGGTTGGTCTGGCGCACCGCCGGCGCCGCGTCGGGCTTGTCCTGGCTCATCGGGCAGCTCCTTGTCCGGCCGGAATTGGGCAGGTCTGCCTTGGCCGGGTCAAGCGCGGCGGATGGTTCCGGCGGCGGACCGCCCGCACCGTCGGTTGCCCGCCGTGGCGCGCGACCCGTGGCGGCAGCGGAGGCGGCCCGCACGCCGCTGCCGGGTCGCCGCGTGCGCGACAATCACGCCGGCGACGGTGGACTATCCCTTGCCGTCATGCACGGAGAAGGCAACGGTGCACGGCTGGGTCGAACGATTGCTCCAGGCGTGATTGGCGGCCCGCTGCACCACCGTGTCGCCGGCCTTGAGAGCGACCTCCCCGGTGTCGAGCACCAGGGTGATCTCGCCTTCCAGCACGATGCAGAAATCCAGTGTGCGCGTCTTCGTCATGTAGGGATGCGGTGCTTGCGGCGAATAGGTCGAGGCGGCGGGTGCACCCATGGCGTGAAAGAACGCCGCCACCTCCGGCGCGCCGACCTTGCCCTGCCAGGCCGCGTCCGGCGGGAACGTAACGACGGTGCAGATCGAACCGCCCGGCGGCGGTTCCAGCCGGTGCGGCAGGTGCAGCGTCTCGGTCACCCCCTTGATGCGCGCCGGCGTGCGGTCGGTGACCCAGATGCGCGCGGCCGCATAGCCGGGGCGCGCCGGGTCGGTGCGCAGGTCCGGCGTCGGCCCGTCGAAGATCGCGCGCGATTCGCCATGCGCGTCGTCGATGGTCACGATGCGCCGCACCGGCTTGATGTCATCGGCCATGCCCGCCTCCCTCAATCCTCGAACCGCGCGCCCATCATCACGAACGCCATGCGGCAATCCATACGTGGGCTGGTCCAGCCGTGCCAGTTGCCCAACTGCACGACGACGTCGCCCGGGTTCATCACCAGGGTGCCGTGGTCGAGCAACAGGACGCGCTCGCCGTCGAGAGCGATTCCGTAATCGACGGTGGCGGATTTGTGCACGGGCGAGCTGAAGGCGTTCTGGCCGCCACGATCCCAGGTCCCGTCGGGACGCCGGCGCGGCGCATGCAGCGGCACGGCGCCCTTGTCGTTCGCCGGGTCGTACTCCGCCGGCCGGCCTTTCGACTGGACGATGCGCAGATGGCCGCCGGTTTCCGGTGGCTCGAAGGCATAGGGCAGATCGCCGAAATCGGCCGGGTCCGCGAGATCGACGGGCCCGGTTTGATAGACCCACACATCGGTCATTCCGGCGCTGGGATTGACCGCGCCCGGGTTCGCGTTGGGCGCCGCGCTGTCCCACACCACGCGCGAGCGTCCCTGCGCGTCGTTGCCGGTGACCACGCGCCGCACCGGCTTCAATCCATCCGCCATGCTTCCGGACCTCCCCTTCCTTCGCCGCACGATCGCGGACGCCGAGTGTGCGCGGTGTCGGTCCGGGTGCAAGCTCTGCTCTCGCGCGGCGGTTCGCCTGGTCGTTGCCAACTGCGAGACGACAGAAGATCGCCGTGGCGGCGGCAGCGCTTCGGGTTCTCCCGCCAGGCCGAGGCAGGCATCGAAACGCCGATCGGCGTCGCCGTCGAACTGCTCCTCCCCACCGCGCGCGACCGGACCGAACCGCCGCGAACCGGCCGCGCCATGCCGGGCGGCGCTATTCTACCGCATATCCCGCCATTGGTGCATGTCGCCACGCAACGCCATTGCCTGCACGCCGGCGCCGTGCGCCGCCTGGCGCGGCCAGCCCCTCAGCGTCCGCCCTTCCCCGCCGCGAACCGCACCGCCTCCTCCGCCGCGCGAAACAGCGCACGGGCCTTCTGCCGACACTCCTCGTACTCTGCCTCCGGTTCGGAATCGGCGACGATCCCGGCCCCCGCCTGCACGTACATCACGCCGTCTTTCACCAGGGCGGTGCGCAGCCCGATGCAGGTGTCCATCGTGCCGTTGGCGGCGAAATAGCCGATGCAGCCGGCGTATATGTTGCGCCGCGCCGGCTCCAGCTCCTCGATGATCTCCATCGCCCGCACCTTCGGCGCGCCCGACAGCGTGCCGGCGGGGAAGCCGCCCACCAGCGCGTCCAGCGCATCCAGCCCGTCCGCCAGCTTCCCCTCCACATTGGAGGAAATGTGCATCACGTGGCTGAACCGCTCGATGACGAAGCTCTCGGTCACCTTCACCGAGCCGAGCGCCGCCACCCGCCCGACATCGTTGCGCCCCAGGTCGAGCAGCATCAAATGCTCCGCCCGCTCCTTGGGGTCGGAGAGCAATTCTGCCTCCAACGCCTGGTCCTCTTCATAGGTGGCACCGCGCCGCCGGGTGCCGGCCAGGGGGCGGATCGTCACGATCCCGTCGCGCAGCCGCACCAGCACTTCCGGGCTCGACCCCACCACGGCGAAACCGCCGAAATCCAGGAAGAACAGGAACGGGGCGGGGTTGATCCGCCGCAGCGCGCGATACAGCGCGAAGGGCGGCAGCGCGAACGGCACGGAAAAGCGCTGCGACACGACGATCTGGAACGCGTCGCCCGCGGCGATGTATTCCTTGCAGCGCAGCACGGCGTCGATGAACCCCGGCTTGGAGAAATTCGACGCCGGCGCCGGCGGTTCCGGCAGCACCACCGGCGGGGTGGGATGCGGCAGCGGTCGCTCCAGCGCCGCCTCGGCCTCGGCCAGCCGCGCTTGCGCCGCCTCCCACGCCGCCTCCGCCGATTGGTCCGCGCGCGGATAGACCGGCGCCGCGAGGGTCAGCTCGTCGTTGACGTTGTCGAAGATGGCGAACAGCGTGGGGCGCAGCAGCAGGCCCTCCGGCACGCCCAGCTCTTCCACGTTCTTCCGCGGCAGCCGCTCCATCTGCCGCACCATGTCGTAGCCCAGGTAGCCGACCAGTCCTCCCGCCATCGGCGGCAGGCTGGCGGGCAGATCCAGCCGCGCCTCGGCGATCGTCGCGCGCAGGCTGTCCAGCGCCGGCCGCGCCTCCGGCACGAAGGCGTGCGGCGCCGAGCGCACGTCGCGATTCACCTCGGCGCGACCGTCGCGGCAGCGCCAGACCAGGTCCGGGTCCATGCCGATGATGGAGTAGCGGCCGCGCGCGGCGCCGCCTTCCACGCTTTCCAGCAGGAAGGAGTTGGGGCGGCCGTGCGCCAGCTTCAGGAAGGCGGCGACCGGGGTTTCCAGGTCCGCCACGCCGCGCCGCCACACCAGGCTGCCGCGCCCGGCATCATAGGCGGAACGGAAGGCGGCGAAACCGGGGGGGAGGGTGACGTTCATGGGACCTTTCCTGGGGCGGCGGGGCTACGGTGGGTCGCCCTTCCTCCCTCAAGAGGAGGGGGAGAGACAACGCACCATCACGGCTGCACGATACTGTTGTAATTCTCCTGGTTGATACGCGGATTGGCGCGCTCGCGCACGGCCTCGGCGAAAATCGACGCCAGGTCGTTGCCGATCGAGCGGCTCACGACGGCGCGCAATTGCTCGTAGCCGCCCGGATCGGCCGACGGGTTCGGCGTGTCGATCTGCGCCGGCACGGCGACGACGAATGTCGTGGCCGTGGCCACCATGGTCGGCTCCCCCGGCTTCAGTCCGAACAGCACCTTTGCCAACTCCGACGGCATATCTTCGGCGGCGGCGGCGCTGGTCACCAGCGGCGTGCGGCGCACCGGGACGCCCGCCACCGCCGCGGCATCCGCCAGCGGCCGGCCAGCCTTGAGCGCGGTCAGCAATTTCGCCGCTTCGGCTTCCGCGGCGTGGCGCCGCTGATGGGCCGTCCAATCTTCGGCAACCTGCTGTTTCACCTCGCCGAACGGCTTAGGGGCCGGCGGAATGATGGCCTCGACACTCACCGCATAATACGCCGACCCGCCGGTGGACGGCGTCTGCACCTCGGTAAGCTGCGGCTGATCGCCCTTTCGAGCCTTGAATGCGGCGGCGACCAGCGCCGCCTTGAGTTCCGGGGGGGCCGGGATCGGCGCCGGCGTGCCGTCCTTGGTGTCGCCCTTCGCGTCCAGCGTGCCGGCGACGCCGGCCAGCCCGAGATCGCCCGGCATCTGGTCGAGCGGCGTGCCGTTGCCCAGCAGGTTGTCGATCTTGTTGGCGCGATCGTACATCACGTCGGTGGCTTTCTCCGCCAGCAAGCGGTTGCGCAGCGCGTCCTTGACCTGGTCGAAGGTCTTTTCGCTGCCTGGCGTCGCGTTGACCACCTTCAGCACGTACCATCCCAGCGCGCCCTTCAGCGGACCGGACACCGCATCCGGCACCGCCGCGAACACCGCCCTGGCCAGGTCGGAATCGGGGAATTCCTGCCGCGTGGCATCGTCGAGCGCCACCGCCGAGGCGCCGTTCTGCTTTGCCGCCGCCCGTATCGCCGCCCAATCGGCCCCGCCGCGCCACTGCGCCGCCAACGCCCGTGCTTGCGCATGGTGGGGGACGGAGACCACCTGGGCCGAGCGCCTGGCCGGCGTGACGTATTCCGCCTTGCGTTGCGCATAGGCGGCGCGCAGGTCGGCGGCGGTGATCGGGATGTCCTTCGCCAGCGTCTGCGGCGACAGCACGATCGCCCTGATGCGGCGCAGCTCCGGCCTGCTGTAGAGAAACGGGTGGTTGTCGTACCAACGTTGCAGTTCGGCCTCGATCGGCGCCGGCGCGGTTTCCGCGGCAAACGGAAACTCCACGATGTCCGCCGAGCGCTTCTCGAATTGCCCCTGGTAGAGCGGCACGGCTTCGGCCCGCGGCGCCGCCGCGCCAGCGGCCACGGCCAGCAGCAACTGCCGCTGCCCCAGCTCGCCACGCACCATTTCGACCACGCGCTGCTCCGTCAGGCCGTTGTTGTTCAGCCACACCTCGAAGAGCCGGCGGCTGAACTTGCCGCCGGTGCCGCGGAAAGCCGGCTGGCTGTAAACGGCGTCGCGCACGGCTGCGTCGGGCGTCACCACGTGCAGGCGGTTCAGCTCCTGCTGCAGCGCGGCCTGGCCGATCAGCCGCTGCAGCGCGATATCGCCGACGCTGCGCCTGAGGGCGGCGGAGGGGTCCTGGCCGGACGGCAGTTTGCGCGTCGCCTGGTTGAGGTCGCGCTGGTATTCGGATTGGAAGGTGGCGCCCTCGATGGTCTGGCCGCCGACCTTGGCGACCCAGGTCGCGGTGCCGGCCATGTGAAACACGTCGCCGATGCCCCAGACAATGAAGGCGGCTACCATGACCAGGAAGAAGGCGCGGACGGGCCAGGTGTCCAGGGAGCGGCGGAAGGCAGAAATCATCGTGTCGTATCCGTTGGCTGGGCGACTTCAGGTTATAGTGCATCGGGGCCTTGGCGTCCCGAGCCGGCTGCCGGCAACGCCTTGGCCCGGACGCCGATGCCGGCCCGCCATAGACCATCGGCCCGACGGCCACCAGCGCCGCCATCCGCGCGGCGACGGCGCGGAGGGTACGCGTCGCGTCGCCGGCGATCTCATGGCGGCGGTCCCATTGGTGCGCACCCGAAAGGTCGCTTCCCGGTGTTCTTCGACCGCCCTGGTTCCGGCGCCGGCGGGAACAGGTTTCGTCGCGCGACCGAGGACGCGACGACGCAAACTCACGGCCTGTCCGAAGCCGTCACGCCATCGCGCCGGGGCGGTGGGCGAACGGCCGACATGCGTGCGTTGACAATCAAGCAGGGCTCCAACACGGAGAACGGGCTGAGACCACGGAGTAGAATAGAATTGCGCTTCACACGAAGCGGAGCTTGCTGTCCGATGTCCCGCGCTTTCGTCGTGTCGGGATTCGCGCGTTCGCCGCCCGCCCGGCTGCGGCGGCGCGGTGCCTGGGCGATTCAACGTCGCAGCGCGACCGATATGCCGATGCCGCGTTTGTTTTGCTGCACTGCACAAAATACATAGCTGGCAACTGCGATTAACGCGACGCGCCGGATGTGCCAGAGTGTCTTCGGCGGTCAGACGGACGCACCGTCTTCGCGCCGCAGGAGGAAACAAGGTGGCCACATACAATGTGCTGATCATGGGCGCGTCCTACGGATCGCTGCTGGCAAGCAAGCTGCTGTTCGCGGGACACAAGGTGAAGCTGGTGTGCCTTCCCGCCGAGGTGGAGGCGATCAACAGCGACGGCATCCGCGTGCGGCTGCCGGTAAAGGGCCGGCGCGACCCGGTCGAGATCGACTCGCGCAAGCTGCCGGGCAAGCTGTCCGCCGCCGGCCCCGGCGCGGTCAATCCGGCCGACTACGATCTCGTTGCGCTGGCGATGCAGGAGCCGCAATACCGCTCCCCCGGCGTGCGCGAATTGCTCGATGCCGTCGCGAAGTCGCGGGTGCCCTGCATGTCGATCATGAACATGCCGCCGCTGCCCTACCTGAAGCGCATTCCCGGGCTCAATACCGACTCGCTGACCCATTGCTTCACCGACGCCAGCGTGTGGGCGAACTTCGATCCAGCGTGCATGACCCTGTGCAGCCCGGACCCGCAGGCGATCCGCATGCCGGAAGACAAGATCAACGTGTTGACGGTGACGCTGCCGACCAACTTCAAGGCAGCGCGTTTCGACTCCGACAAGCACACCGCGATCCTGCGGCAGATGCAGGCCGAGATCGAGGCGATCCGCTACGATGCCGGCGACGGTCCCATCGATCTGCCGGTGAAGCTCAAGGTGCATGACGGGATCTGGGTGCCGCTGGCCAAGTGGGCGATGCTGGTCACCGGCAATTACCGCTGCGTGACGAAGGATGCGGCGCGCACCATCAAGGAAGCCGTGCACAGCGATATCGAGGCCTCGCATCGGATCTACGATTGGGTGCGCGAGCTGTGCATGCTGCTGGGAGCGCCGGCGGACGACCTGGTGCCGTTCGAGAAATACGCCGCCGCGGCGAACGGGCTGATCCGGCCGTCCTCGGCCGCGCGGGCGCTGTTCAACGGTGCACCGAACATCGAACGGGTGGACCGGCTGGTGCAGAGCATTGCGGCGCAGAAGGGCATGCGGAATGTGGTGCTCGACGAGACGGTCGCGCTGGTCGATGCGCGGCTGGAGATGAACCGGAAGGCGGCGGCCTGAACCGAAACCGCTTCGCTCATCGGGGGGCGGGCGGCGATGGCATCCGGCGCCAGGCGGCACCGCCGGCCGCCGTGCAGGTCCGATGGGCGAGGCCGGACTGCACGGCAAGCCGGCCGATGCCTGGTCCCGGCAAAGGCGGCGGCACGGAATGGCAAGGCATGGCCGAAGCAGGCATCGGCCGGGAGCCTCTGGCTGGGCAGCCACCGTGGCATCGGCAGCCACGTCCTTGAGGGTTGCCGGCCTGCCGCCGCACGCGACCCGCGCGGCCGGGTCGCCCCTGGACAGCCCCCGATCGTCAGCGCATAGCGTGCCGCCGCCCTGCCCGCCCCGGAGACCGGCCGACCGCCCATGCTTTATTTCACCCGCCTGAAGACCGCCGTGATCCTCGGCGTCTGTCTGCTTGGGGCCATCCTGTGCATCCCCAACCTGTTTCCTGCCCCGGCCGCCTGGCTGCCGTGGCGGACGGTGCATCTCGGCCTCGACCTGCGCGGCGGCTCCTACCTGCTGATGCAGGTGGACATGGGGGCGGTGATCAAGGAGCGGCTGAACGGCTTGCTCGACGGGGTGCGCCAGGCGCTGCGGCCGGGAGAGATCTACTATAGCGCCCTGCGGGCCGAGCCGGCGCAGAACCGCATTCTGCTGCGGCTGCGCGACCCTGGCCGTACCGGCGCCGCGATGGCCGCGCTGAAGCCGCTGGTCAGCGCGGAGGGCCCGACCGGGACCCCGGACCTCGACATCAGCAGCCCGGCGAGCGGCACGATCCTGCTGACGCTGTCGCCGGTGGCGCTGAACGCGCGGGCGCAGAGTGCGGTGCAGCAATCGATCGAGATCGTCCGCCGGCGCATCGACGAGACCGGCGTGGTCGATCCGGAGATCACCCAGCAAGGCGGCAACCGCATCGTGGTGCAGCTTCCCGGCATCGGCGATCCGGACCGGATCAAGCGGTTGCTAGGCAAGACCGCGCACATGACCTTCCAGTTGGTGGACGAGACCGCCAATCCGACGGCCGCCGGACCGCCGCCGCTCGGCGACGACTACCTGGCGATGCAGGACAATCCGGCGCAAAAAATCGCCGTGCGCAAGCGCGTGGACGTGGATG
Organism: Acetobacteraceae bacterium; assembly: GCA_035535035.1. Taxonomy (GTDB): domain Bacteria; phylum Pseudomonadota; class Alphaproteobacteria; order Acetobacterales; family Acetobacteraceae; genus JASHVB01. Next base: position 13,740 of record DATLQW010000070.1, on the reverse strand, counting down.
GCGGCGACCTGACCGGTGCCCGCGCCGCGACGAATCCGCAGACTGGTCAATGGGTTGTGGAGTTCAACTTCAACTCGGTGGGAGCCAGGCGATTCGCCGACATAACCCGCGAGAACGTGAATCACCGGTTCGCCATCGTGCTCGACGGCAAGGTGATCAGCGCCCCGGTCATTCGTGAGCCGATCACCGGCGGGCGGGGCGAGATCAGCGGCAATTTCACCGCCGCCTCCGCCACCGACCTGGCCCTGCTGCTGCGCGCCGGTGCGCTGCCGGCGCCACTGACGGTGGTGGAGCAGCGATCGGTCGGCCCCGAATTGGGGGCCGACAGCATTCGCGCGGGGGCGATCTCGCTGGCCGTCGGGTTCGTCATGGTCATTGCCTTCATGGCGGTGTTTTACGGCCTGTTCGGCTGGTTCGCGAATGTCTGCCTGGTGGTCAACCTGGTGATGATGCTTGGCATCATGTCGCTGCTGCAGGCGACGCTGACGCTGCCGGGGATGGCGGGCATCCTGCTGACGCTCGGCATGGCGGTGGACGCCAACATCCTGATCAACGAGCGAATCCGCGAGGAACAGCGCAATGGGCGTCCTCCCCTGGCCGCGCTGGAGCATGGGTTCACCCGCGCCTACGGCACGATCTTCGACAGCAACGCGACGGCGTTCCTGGCCCATGTCATGCTGTTCGTGTTCGGCTCCGGGCCGGTGAAGGGGTTTGCGGTGACCATTACCGTCGGCATCGCCACGTCGCTGTTCACCGCCTGGATGCTGACGCGGCTCCTGGTGTCGCGCTGGTATGCCGCCACCCGCCCACGTTTGCTGCCGGTCTGACCCGCCATGTTCATCCGCCCCCGCTTCCGCATCGTTCCCGACGGCACGCGCATCCAGTTCATGCGCGGCCGGTTCATGGGGCTGATCGTGTCGGCGATCCTGTCCACCGGTTCGGTGATAATGTTTTTCTACCCCGGGCTTAACCTCGGGATCGATTTTTCCGGCGGCATCGTCCTGGAGGTGCGGACCGCGGGGCCGGCCAATTTCACTCAGATCCGCGACGCGCTGGCGAGTGCCGGGGTGCCGCAGCAGGGGGTGCAGCGCTTCGGCGACCCGTCCGAAGTGCTGATCCGGCTGGGCGATCAGCCTTCGGCACAAGCGACGCAGCAGGTTGTGGACAAGGTGCGGGCGGCGCTGAACCAGAAGGTGCCGGGGACGCGCATCATGCGCACCGACACGGTGGGCGCCTCGGTCAGCGCCGAGCTGTTCCGCAACGGCATGATGGCGCTCGGCATCAGTCTCTTGATGATTTTTGCATATATCTGGTTCCGCTTCGAGTGGCAGTTCGCCGTGGGCGCGGTGGTGACGCTGGTGCTGGACGTCACCAAGGCGATCGGCTTCCTGGCGTTGACCCGGATCGAGTTCGACCTGGTGATGGTGGCGGCGATCCTGACCATCCTGGGCTATTCCACCAACGACAAGGTGGTGGTGTATGACCGCGTGCGGGAAAATCTGCGCAAATACAAGACAATGCCGCTGCGCGAGCTGATCGACCTGTCGATCAACGAGACGCTGAACCGGACCTTGGGCACCTCCATGACGGTGTTCATCGCGTCGCTGCCGCTGGCGCTGTTCGGCGGGGAGTCGATTTCGGGATTTGCCTGGGTGATGCTGTTCGGGATCGTGGTGGGCACGTCGTCCTCGATCTTCATTGCCGCGCCCATCCTGCTGTTTCTCGGCGAGAAGCGGCTGCGGCGGGAGGCGGTGGCGGCGCCGGTCGCCAAGGTGAAGGAGGGTGGGCCGGCACCGGCGGCGCCGCCCGCCGCGGCGCCCGCTGCGGCGTTGGCCGCCAAAATGACGGAAGGGCCGCCGGCGCCGCCCGGCAGACCGAAATCCCCCGCCAGGACGGGCCGGGGCCGCGCCTCGCGGTGACCAGGCGGCGGGCCCCGCCGGTTGGCGGCGGCGCGGGGTGGATTGCGCTGGATCGGCTGGCGCCGCCGCGAGCGATTGCGTCCCCGCGAGAGGGCGCGCGCGGGCCCGCCTGCCCCATGGGGGTAAGACGCCCAATCGGGACTTGACGCGCACCGGACGGCGGGGCGCATGATCCGATGCAAGGGTGCGCGGCCCAACATGGAGGAACGGCAGATGACAACGTCCCTGCCCGTCAACCGGATGATCGACCTGGAGCATGGCACGATCAGCCGGGAGATCTTCGTCTCGTCCGACTTCTACCGCGCCGAGCTTGAGAAGCTGTTCACCCGAGCGTGGCTGTTGGTCGGGCATGAGAGCCAGATACCCAGGCCGGGCGATTTTTTCGCGTCGCGCATGGGCGAGGAGTCGGTGATCCTGTGCCGCGACGCGCGGGGCACGGCGCACGTGTTCCTGAATTCGTGCCGCCACCGCGGGATGAAGATCTGCCGCTACGAACAGGGCAACACGTCGCTGTTCGTCTGCCCGTACCATTCGTGGAGCTATACCACGGACGGCAAGCTACAGGGCGTGCCGCTGTATCGTGCGTTGTATGAGGGCACGCTGAACCGCGAGGAGTGGTCGCTGATCGAGGTGCCGCGGCTGGCGATCTACAAGGGCACGGTGTGGGCATCGTGGGATCCCGCGGCGCCGGAGTTGCTGGAGTATCTCGGCGGCGCGGTCGATCACCTGGACCAGGTGCTGGACTGTCGCGACGGCCGGCCGGGTGGCTCGGAAGTGATCGGCATGCACAAATGGGTGTTTCCGTCGAACTGGAAATTCGCGGCGGAGAATTTCCTTGGCGACACCTATCACAATCCATCGCACCGCTCGGTGGACATGATCGGCATCGGGCCGAGCGGGCAGCGCGGCGTGACCGGGCGGCGCGACAACGAATACAACCAGGGAAAACATGTCTGGGTGGGGCATCCGGCCGGGCACGGCATGCACAGCGTGCTGATGCCGGCCGAGATGGAATACGCGCCGTCGTATCAGCAATTTCCGGTTGTCGAGGAGTATTTCCGGCACTGTTTTTATGAACGGAAGCGCCGGCTGGGCGAGAAGGCGCGGCTGCTGCCGTTCGTCGGCAATATTTTTCCCAACGCGTCGTATCACGGCCGGCAGCCGCGCGCGCTGTGCGTGTGGCACCCGCACAGCCCGACCGAGACCGAAGGCTGGCGATTCTTCCTGGTGGATGCGGACGCGCCGGCCGAGGTGAAGGACGTGCTGCGGCGGTTCTACATGCGGTATTCAGGGCCCGCGGGCATGACAGAGCAAGACGACATGGAGAACTGGCTGTATGCGACGGCGGCGAGCAAGGGGACGATCGCGCGGCGCTATCCGTTCAATTACCAGATGTCGATGGGAGCGTACCGGACCGACGATCCGCTGCGCGGCGACGTATCGTTGCAGGTTACGGAGCAAACGCCGCGGAACTATTATCGGGTGTATGCGGCGTATCTGAACGGAGACGATTGGGATGCGCTGATCGGCCGCGACAGTGTGGGGGTGCGGGCGGCGGCGGAATAGACCTCATTTCGCCGTCGCGGAACAGAACGGCGCGAAGCGGCGGTCCAGGGTGCGGCGCGGTGACCCGATCACGCTCGTCCGCGCGTGCTCACGCGCTGCGACCTCCGGCAAGCGGGAGAGATGCGCGAGGGTCGGATTTCGCCACCGCGTCGAACGCCTGCAGCCGCCGCAGCAGCGTCGGCATCTCGCGCAACGGGATCATGTTCGGGCCGTCGCTGGGCGCGCGATCGGGATCGGGGTGGGTCTCGATGAACACCGCCGCGACGCCCACCGCCAGCGCGGCGCGCGCCAGCACCGGCGCGAACTCGCGCTCGCCGCCCGATGACGCTCCTTGCCCGCCCGGCTGCTGCACCGAGTGCGTCGCGTCGAACACCACCGGGTAGCCGGTGCGCGCCATGATCGGCAGCGCGCGCAGGTCGCTGACCAGCGTGTTGTAGCCGAAGCTGACTCCGCGTTCGCACAGCAGGATGTTATGGTTGCCGCTGCCGGCGATCTTCGTGGCGACATGTGCCATGTCCCAGGGGGCGAGGAACTGGCCCTTCTTCACGTTGATGGCGCGTCCGGTGGCGCCGGCCGCGAGCAGCAGGTCGGTCTGGCGGCAGAGGAAGGCGGGGATTTGCAGCACGTCCACCGCCTCGGCCGCGGGCGCGCATTGTTCGGGCGCGTGCACGTCGGTGAGCGTCGGCAGGCCGGTGCGTTCGCGCACCTCGGCGAGGATCGCCAGGCCCTGCGCCATGCCGACGCCGCGCGCAGACGCGGCGCTGGTGCGGTTCGCCTTGTCGAAGCTCGACTTGTAGATCACGGGCACGCCGGTCGCATCCGACAGTTCGCGCAGCGCGGACGCCACCTCCAGCGCATGGGCGCGCGATTCGATCTGGCACGGGCCGGCGATCAGCACGAACGGTAGATGGTTGCCGATGGCGATGTCGCCCACCCGAACGATCCGCTGTGCCTCATCCCGCATCGCCTGGTCCTTCGTGCCGTCGCCAGCGGAGTATAGCCCGGACCGCGCTCCGGTGGCGAACCGCGTGCCGACGGCCTGATGATCGGTGGCGGCCCCGCGGTTTGACCCACATCAATGCGGGCTACCCCGGCACATGCCCTGCATGCGCCCGGTCCGGATCATGCCGGCCGGTGACACGGCGTACCAGGGACCGGAGAACCGACATGGACATCCTGCCGTCGCAACCAGCCGGTCTGTCCCCCAGCGCCCCCGCTGGTGATCGACACAGCGATGCTCCGCCAAATCGGCGCTTCGCACGCCCGTCCCGCTTCACGCTCCTCTGGTTGCTGGTCCTCATCCTGCTCGCGGGCGGTGGCGCGCTGCGGTTCTGGACCGCACGCTTGCAGCCACTGACCGTGCAGGTTGTCCCAGCGGCGGGGCCGCTGCCCTTGCAGGTCTTCGGCCTCGGCACGGTGGGCGCGCGGGTGCAGTCAAATGTCGGCTTCAAGGTGGCCGGCGTACTGGCCGCACTGAACGCCGACGAAGGCGACCACGTGCCGGCCGGTGCCGTGCTGGCGCGCCTCGATGCGCGCGACGTGGAAGCTCAGCTTGCCATGGCCAAAGCCGGCGTGACGCAGGCCGAGGCCAATCTTACCAAGGCGGACGCGGATGTCGCGAGCGCCCGCGCCAGCCGCGTCAATGCCGAGGCGATCAGCGGGCGCCGCGCCGTCCTGGTCCGCTCCGGGGTCGTCTCGCAGGAAGAAGCGCAGACCGACGCGGCGGCGATGCGCGTCGCGCGCGCCAATGTGCAAGTCGCCGCCAGCGAAGTCGCGGTGGACAGCGCCGCGCTGACCGCCGCGCGGGCGCAGCAGGATTTCGCCGCGGCAACGCTCGACAACTATACGCTGCGCGCGCCGTACGACGCATGGGTGGTGGCGCGCAACCAGGAACTCGGCAGCATGCCGGTGCCCGGACAGGCGGTGTTCACCCTGGTCGATCCGCGCACGATCTGGGTGCTCGGCTACGTCGATGAGCGGCTGGCCGGCCGCCTCGCCGTCGGCCAGCCGGCCGAGATCGTGCTGCGTTCCGATCCCGGCAGGCGCCTGCCCGGCCACGTCGCGCGCATCGAGGTCCAGAGCGACGCGGTGAACGAGGAGCGGCTGGTCGAGGTCGCCTTCGACCAGATCCCGCCGGACATCCATTTGGCCGAGCAGGCGGAGGTGGTTATCACCACCGGCACGCTGGCACACGCCGTGGCGGTGCCACCGGCCGCGGTGGCCGACCGGGTGGGCGACGCCGGCAAGGTGTGGACGCTGGAAGACGGCAAGTTGCGGCAGCGCGCGGTGTCGTTCGGGCCCGAATTGCTTGACGGCCGGCTGCCGATCACCGGCGGCTTGCCGGAGGCCGCGCAGGTGGTGGTGGCGCCGCCGAGCGGCCTCACCGCCGGGCGCGCCGCGCACGTGGGGGAGCCGGCCCGATGAACCTCGCCCTGCGCGACATGCGGCACAACGCGCCGCGCTTCGTCCTGACCACGATCGGCCTCGGAATGCTGCTCGGCGTCGTCATCTCCATGGTGGGCATCTACGCCGGGGCGCTGGACGACGCACTGCGCCTGCCGCGCACCGCGGGCGCCGATCTCTGGGTGGTGCAGCCGGATACGTTCGGTCCGTTCGCGGAAGCGTCGCGCATCCCGCGCGACACACGCGACCTGGTGCGGCGCATTCCGGGCGTCGCCGCGGCGGGCGCGGTGACCTTCCAGACGGTGCAGACCAGCGCCGGCGGCAAGCCGCTGCGACTGTTCCTGCAAGGCTACGAGGTCGGCCGCCCGGGTGGTCCCGCCGACATCGTCGCCGGGCACGGCCTGACCGAGAGCCACTATCAGGTTGTCGTCGATGCTTCGTCCGGTCTGCGGCTCGGCGCGCTGGTGCCGCTCGGCCCCTATCGCGACCTTTACACCGTGGTCGGCCTGACCAGCGGCATGGTGACCTCGGCCGGCGATGCGGTGGGATGGATTACGTTGCTGGATGCCGAGGCATTGCAGTTCGCCGTCCCGCCGCCGCTGGAGCGGCGCGAGGCAGCGGCAGGGCGCATCGCGCCCGTCACCACGGACGTGAACGCCGTGCTGGTGCGATTGCTGCCCGGCGTTGCTTCGGCGCCGGTGGCGGCGGAAATCGGCCGCTGGAAGCACCTCGGGGCGGTGACCGAACCGCAGGAGGAAAGCTTCCTCACCGCCTTCGTCATCGACAAGATGCAGCGCCAGCTCGGCATGTTCACGGCGATCCTGATCGCCGTCTCTGCGGTGATCATCGCGCTGATCATCTACACGCTGACCATGGACAAGCTGCGCTCGATCGCGACGCTGAAGCTGATCGGTGCGCCGGACCGCACGATCGTCAGCCTGATCGTGCAGCAGGCACTGGCGCTGGGCATCGGCGGGTTCATGCTGGGCCTGGCGCTGATCATGCTGGTCAAGGACTACTTCCCGCGCCGCGTAGAGGTGCAACCAGGCAACCTGGCGTTGCTGTTCGGCATCGTCATCGTGGTCTGTCTGTTCGGCTCGGTGCTGGGCGTGCGCGCCGCGGTACGGGTCGATCCGGCGAAAGCGCTGGCCAGTGGCTGATTTTTCTCCCGTACCGCCGCGCGTGGAGATGCGCGGGGTCTGCAAGCATTACGGCTCCGGCGACACGCGGGTGGACGCCTTGCGCGACATCACGCTGAACGTTGGCGCCGGCGAGACGGTCGGCCTGCGCGGGCCGAGCGGATCGGGCAAGACCACCCTGCTGCACGCGATCGGCTGCGTAATCGAGCCGAATTCCGGGTGGATGCAGCTCGATGGCGAACCGGTCTATGACGGGCGCTGGTTGCGGCACGATCTGCGGCGGCTGCGGCTGACCAAGATCGGCTTCATCTTCCAGACGCACAATCTGCTGCCGTTCCTGAATGCCACCGAGAACGTGGCCGAGGCGATGGAACTCGCCGGCACTTCACCGCGCGCGGCGCGGACGCGCAGCGAGGGTCTGCTGGACTACCTGGGCGTCGGCCGACGCCGCCACGCGATGCCGTCGGAACTCTCCGGCGGCGAGGCGCAACGCGTGGCGATCGCCCGCGCGCTGGCCAACGACCCGCGCATCATCCTGGCGGACGAGCCAACCGCGCCACTGGATTCGCAACGCGCCGCGGTGGTGATGGACCTGCTGCGCCGGATCGCCGTGGACCATCAGGCGGCGGTGCTGGTGGTGACGCACGACGAGACCATCTTCAACCGGTTCGACCGGCTGGTCTCGCTGCGCGACGGACGCGTTGAGGGCGAGGTGGTGCCGACGGTTGTCGCGGCTTTGTCCTATACGAGCCACCCAGATGAGTAACCTACCCGCCTTACAACATGTCATTGCGAGTTGACCACCGGCCGGCGGCGGCCGACCCGCCCTGAATGAAACCGCGCAGGTCGCGGGAGAGAGCGAGGCTCCCCCTTCCCTTGCGGGAGGGGGAGTCTCCTGCCTCCTGCTTCTCGCGACCTGCGCGGCTTCATTCAGGGCGGGACGGCCACCGCCGGCCGGCGGTTAACGCGCAATGAAACGTGCGCGGCAGCCGTGAGTCAGCCATCCGGGCGGCTGGCATCGGCCGCTCCACGCATCGACACGACGGCCTGACGGCGTGGAGACGGCGCTCTGATCGGCGCGCGGTGCGTCAGCGCCCGTTACTACCTGACCCCCACTGCATCATTCCGCCGCCGGGTCCCATCATCGGCGGGCCGCCGCCCCAGGCCATCATGCCGGGGCCGGCGTTCTCCAGCGCGGGCAGCAGCGCGTGCGTCTTCTGTCCGTCGTCCAGCGCCGCCAGCAGCGTGGTCGCCGCAGCCTGCACCGACTTGAATGCCGCCGCCTGCTTGTCATGCAGGGCGCCCATGTAGCTCTGCATATCCGCCCATGACATCGCGCGGAGTTTGTCGAAATCGATGCCGCCGTGGGCCGCCTGCATTTGCGCCGCGCCGTCCCGCACCGCCTTCACATACGCATCCCACGCCGCGGTTTGCTCCGGCCGGATGCCGAGTTCGGTCTTCAGCGCGTCCAGCCGCGCGGCGGGATCGGCGAAGCCGCGGCCACCCCAGCCGCCCATCATGCCCGGGCCGCCATGGCCATGCATGAAGCCCATCGCTCCATAACCCATCGGCCCAAAGCCGCCCGGTCCATAGCCCGGTCCGGCCGTCCGCGCGACCGCCACCAGGCTTACGCCGCCGATCGCCACCACGGCCGCGGCGATCGCCAGTCCCTTGCTGATCTTCCTCATCGGCATAGTCCTTCCTGTTGCGCGACGGCTGCGTCCCCGTCGCCATGCGGTCACCTGGGCCGCAGCCGTCACCAGGGTGTGTCGCCGGCGGACGAAATTGTGCCAGGATGTGGCAACGCCGCCGGCAGCCACAGCGCGGCAAATATTCGCTGTCCGTCGCCCGCCGCCGATCGCCTATGGTCCGCGCATGGAAGCGTCGCCGCACATCCTGATCGTGGACGACCATCGCGAGATCCGCGAGCTGGTCGGGCGTGTCCTGACCCGCGAAGGGTTCCGCGTCACCGCCGCCGGCGACGGCAAGGCCATGCGCCACGCCCTCGCCGACGCGCATATCGACCTCATTTTGCTCGATCTGATGCTGCCCGGTGAGGATGGGCTGTCGCTGTGCCGGCGAATCCGGGCCGACGGCGAAATCCCGATCATCATGCTCACCGCCAAGGGCGAGGAGGTGGACCGGGTCATCGGCCTGGAGATGGGCGCCGACGACTACCTGGCGAAACCGTTCGGCAGCCGCGAGCTGGTGGCGCGCATCCGCGCCGTGCTGCGTCGCAGCCACCGGCCGCCGGCGCCTTCCGATTCGCCGCCGGCGACACCGCGCTATCGCTTCGACCGCTGGGTGCTGAACACCGACCGCCGCGAGTTGCTGCGCGACGACGGCGTGACGGTGCCGCTCAGCACCGGCGAGTACGAGCTGTTGCTGGCGCTGGTCGAACGGCCGCAGCGCGTGCTGAGCCGCGACCAGTTGCTCGACCTGGCGCGGGGACGTGCCGCCGCCGCGTTCGACCGCAGCATCGACACGCAGGTGAGCCGGTTGCGCAGGAAGCTGGAAAGCGATCCGGCGGAGCCGCGGATCATCAAGACGATCTGGGGCGGCGGCTACATGTTCGCCGCAACCGTGAGCAGGACATGAGGCGCTGGCTGCCGCGCACGCTGTTCGGCCAGATGGTGCTGATCCTGCTGGCCGGGCTGGCCGTTTCGTATCTCGCCGGCACGCTGATCTATGCGTCCGACCGGGAACAGGCGGTGCGGGCGGTCGGCGGCTACGCGGCGACGCAGCGCATCGCCAACCTGGCCCGGCTGGTCGATGAGGCGCCGGCGGCATGGCGCAGCCGCATCGTAGCCGCGGCGAGCGACCCGACGTTGCAGGTCAGCCTGCCGTCCGGGCGGCCGGCCTTCGCCGAGGCCGGCGCGGCGGCGGGCGACACCGCCGGCTTCCTGCCGATCCGGCGTTATCTGGCGGAACAATTGCCGGCGCCACTGGCGGACCGGCTGCATGTCGCGGTTTCCGCCGCGAGGCCGCCGTCCGCCGGGTTCGCCCATCGCATGCCGATGGACATGCCGATGAGCATGCCGATGAACATGCCGATGGGCCCGGGCTGGATGTCCGGCGCAGGCGGCTGGCGGGGGCTGCGGGCCGCGGTCCAGCTCTCCGACGGACAGTGGCTCGCCTTCGCCGCCGCGCTGCCGAATGCCGGGCCGTCGGCCGCCTGGCAGTTTGACGTCGCCCTGGGGGTGATGGCGGTCATCGTGGTGTTGGCTTCGGTCTGGGCGGTCGGGCGGGTCACCGCGCCGCTCGGGCTTATCGCGCGGGCGGCCGAACATCTGGGGCGCGACATCAACGCTCCGCCGGTCGCCGAGGCCGGCACGCGCGAGATGCGCCTGGCAGCGCAGTCGTTCAACCAGATGCAGGCGCGGATCCGGCTGCTGCTGGACACCCGCACGCGCATGCTGGCCGCGCTGTCGCACGATCTGCGCACGCCGCTCACGCTGCTGCGGCTGCGCACCGAGGGCCTGCGGGAGACGGAGGAGCGCGAGCGGATGCTGGCGACGATCGGCGAGCTGGACGCGATGATCGAGGCATCGCTGAGCTTCGCGCGCGACCAGGCCACGACGGAGGCCTGGCGGCGCACCGACCTGACCGCGCTGGTCGGGTCGATCGTGGACGACATGGCCGATGCCGGGTTGCCGGTGACAGTGGCGGCGGCCGAACCGGTGGTGCTGGAGTGCCAGCCGGGCGCGCTGCGGCGCGCGCTCGTCAATCTGATCGACAATGCGGTGAAATACGGTGGGTCGGCGCGGGTTGCAATTGAACTATCGGCCTCCGCCGTCAGGATCGTCATCGACGACGACGGCCCGGGCATTCCCGAGGCGGAGCTGCAACGCGTATTCGAGCCGTTCCACCGGCTGGAGCAATCGCGCAGCCGGGAAACCGGCGGGACCGGGCTGGGGCTGTCGATCGCGCGGTCGATCGTGCAGACACATGGCGGCGCCATCGTCCTGGTCAATCGTCCCGCGGCCTCCACCGGGGCAGGCTCGGGAGGGCTGCGCGTCAGCGTGTCACTGCCGCGCGGAAGCGTGGGCGGCAGAGGGCGGCACCGCGCACGCGGCGATTCGCGTGTCGGCTCGGCTGAGTTGTAGCGTGGCGGAAATCGAGATGCGGGACACCAGGCCATGACCGTCGAGTTCATCGGCATGATCCACCACCGGCAGGGCTCGGAGATCCATCCTCCGGCCGATGTCGTGCTGGATCGCGGCTATATCCGCGACTTCGCGCGGGCGGCGGAGGCGGGCGGCTTCGACAAGCTGCTGGTCGGTTATTTCTCCGATGCGCCGGACGGGTTCCTGGTCGCCGCCAGCGCCGCCGCGCATACAGAGCATGTCGGGTTCCTGGTGGCGCATCGGCCCGGCTTCGTGGCGCCCACGTTGGCGGCGCGCAAGTTCGCCACACTCGACCAGATCACCGGCGGACGCGCGGCGATCCATGTGATCAGCGGCGGCGACGACGTCGATCAGCTTCGCGACGGCGACGCGCTGGACAAGGATGCGCGGTATGCCCGCACCGACGAATATGTGCACATCCTGAAGCGCATATGGACGGAACAGGGACCGATCGACCACGCCGGCACGTATTACCGGTTCGCGGGGGCATCGACCGCGGTGCGCTGCGTGCAGCAGCCGCGCATCCCGATCTATTTCGGCGGCGCCTCCGACGCGGCGATCGCGGTGGCGGGCCGGCATGCGGACGTTTACGCGCTGTGGGGCGAGACACAAGCGCAAGTGCGCGAGATCACCGCGCGGGTGCGTGCCGCGGCGGCGCAGCACGAACGCTCGGTGCGGTTCAGCCTGTCGCTCCGGCCGATTCTGGCGGCGACGGAGGCAGCGGCCTGGGCGCGCGCGGAGCAGATCAAGCGGCGCATCGGCGAGCTGCGTGCGAAGGCCGGGTTGGGGGCGCGCGATCCGGTCAACGAAGGGTCGCGCCGCTTGCTGGAAGCCGCCGCGCAGGGCGAGCGGCTGGATACGCGGCTGTGGACCGGCGCGGCCCTGCTGACCGGTGCGCGGGGCAATACCACGAGCCTGGTTGGCACACCGCAACAGGTCGCCGAGGCGTTGGTGGATTATTACGAGCTCGGGGTGACCACGTTCCTGATCCGCGGCTTCGATCCGCTGGACGATGCGATAGAGTACGGGCGCTCGTTATTGCCGCTGACGCGGCGACTGATCGCGCAGCGGCAGGCGGCACAGGAAGCGGCGTGACCGGGGCGCCGCCGCCGCATCGCGGCGACGGCGGGCACCAACTCAATTTTGGTCGCCGACATCGCCGGGATGACGGCGGACGCAGGCGACGCGCCTGCCCCCGACTGGCCTGCCCCCGACTGGCCTGCCCCCGGCTTGCCGCTGCGTCGTCCACTGGCGCAGACTCGGCGCGCCTGCAACGAGGGAGGCCGCGCATGAAAGGCCTGTTCCTGGACGCCGTCGATGACCTGGCGGAGGTGTTCGCCCGCGTCGTCCGCCCGGACGATCCGCCGGTGACGGTCAACGAGCAGGAACAGGTGGGTGCCGAGGAGCTGCCGGCACTGCTGTCAGGGTACGATTTCGTGCTCGACGACCACTCGCAGATGCCCACAGACGTAATGCGCCGCTGCACCGGCCTGAAACACATCATCTTCCTCGGCACCGGCGCGCGCAGCTACATGCACCCGGAGGAACTCGCCGAACTCGGCATCGCCGTGCACATCATCAAGGGCTACGGCGACACCGCGGTGGCCGAGCATGCGATCGCCCTGATGTGGGCCGCGGCGCGCGGGATCGCGCGCATGGACCGCGCGGTCCGCGAGGGCAACTGGCTGCGCACCGAAGGCCCGCAGCTTACCGGCAAGACGCTCGGCTTGCTCGGGTTCGGCGGCATTGCCGCTGAGATGGCGCGCATCGGGGCGGGCTCCGGCATGCGGGTGCTGGCGTGGAACCGCTCGGCGAAGACCGCGCCGAACGTGACGTTCGTCGCGCTCGACACAGTGCTGGCGGAAAGCGACGTGCTGTCGGTACATCTGCTGCTGACCGACGCGACCCGCGGGCTGCTGAGCGCGGCACGGATCGCGCGCATGCGGCCGGGGGCGATCCTGGTCAACACGGCGCGCGGCGCGATCGTTGACGAAGCAGCGATGATCGAAGCGTTGCAGGACGGCCGCTTGCGCCACGCGGCGCTGGATGTGTTCGCCACCGAGCCGCTGCCGGCCGGACATCCCCTGACGCGCCTGGAGAATGTCACGCTGTCGGCGCACTCGGCGTTCCGCACGCCGGAGGCGAGCGAGAACCTGATCCGCCGCGCCCTGGACATCGCCGGCAGGCTGGAACGCGGCGGATGATTCCGCCGGAGCGGCGACGGGCCGGCGCGGCCGTGGCGGGTGGCTGGCATCCGCGGCATGGCGGGATGGGCGGCCGGAGCGCCGGGCGCTGCCGCCCGGTCGCTCGCCTGCTATGATCGGCCCGTGCGCCCGCCTGGCGGAATGGTAGACGCTGCGGACTTAAAATCCGAAGCCGAAAGGCGTGGGGGTTCGAATCCCCCGGCGGGCACCACGTAAAATCAACGTCTTATGCCGAGCGGCCGTAACAGGGGCAAAAATGTGGGTAACCCCTCATTTTTTCCTTGCGTCGATTCGGCGCGGTGGACTCTTTGCGTCATGTGCCGCCGCCCGCCACCCTTTCGGCGCTAAGCCGTGCAGAGCTTGAAGCTCTGCTGGCCGAACT
>DATLQW010000069.1:0-16361 GCA_035535035.1 Acetobacteraceae bacterium | reverse complement strand
GGCCGCCACGGCCGCGATCTCTTCGGCGTTGTGCATGCTGAGATCGGTCCCTTTGGGGAAGTACTGGCGCAGCAGCCCGTTGGTGTTCTCGTTGGTGCCGCGCTGCCATGGGCTGTGAGGATCGCAGAAGTATACCTGCACCCCCGCGTCGATCTTCAGGCGGACGTGCTGGGCTATCTCAGCCCCGCGCAATTCGAGGATCAATACGCCCGGCAGGGAGTCAAAACCGAGGCTTGATCCTGTCCACCCCCAGGGGCGCACTCCACACCCAGGGCAATGCCGATTGGCCAATCTGCTCGACCGCGATCGACCGAATACCCGCATACAACGCCCAGGATTTTCCCGGTCCCCCTGCTGTCCGCGCCCCTCGTCGCAGGCGTTACCAAGTGCATCCCGCCACCCGCTCGCTTATGCTGACGCCGTGGACACCACCCCGCCCCGCGGCCCGCCGTCCATGGCGACCCGCGCCCCGGCCGAGCGCCGCCGTGCCGGGGCCGCGCTCCGCCGTGACGTGCCGCGCGGCGCCCAGGGCGGCTGGAGCCCGCCGGCCGACCGGCCCGACCCGGTCGAGATCTTGATCGCGCAAGGCAGGACACGGATTCCGGAGCTGCTGCCGATCCGCTACGCGCGGATGCGCGCCGATCCTTTCGCCTTCATGCGCGGCGCCGCCGCCGTGATGGCGGCCGACCTCGCCCGCACGCCGGCGAGCGGCATCCGCATGCAGGCCTGCGGCGACGCCCACCTCGCCAATTTCGGCGCCTACGCGAGCCCGGAGGGCACGCCGGTGTTCGACATCAACGATTTCGACGAGACCTTGCCGGCTCCGTTCGAATGGGATCTGAAGCGGCTCGCCGCCAGCCTCGTGGTCGCCGGCCGCGTCGCCCAGTATTCCGCCAAGGCCGCCCGCGCCCTGGCGCATGCCGCCGCCCAGTCTTACCGCACGCATATGGCGGAACTCGCCCTGCTGCCGCCGGTCGCGGCCTGGACCTGGCGCGTCGACCTCGCCGGCGCGATCGCCGACATCGACCCGCCGAAGCTGCGCCACGCGATGGAGAGACGCCTGGCCCGGGTGCTGGACAGCGGCGCGCGGCACTTCGACCTGGTGGCGCGCCATGACGGTGCGCACCGGCTGCGCGAGAAGCCGCCGTTGGTCTTCCGCCTGGACAAGCACGCCCTGCCGGCCCGCCAGGCCTTCGCCTCCTACGCCGAGACCTTGCAGGAGGATCGGCGCCTGCTGCTGCACCGCCACGCCCTGCACGACGTCGCGTTCAAGGCGGTGGGCGTCGGCAGCGTCGGCACGTTCTGCGCCATCGCGCTGCTGACTGCCGGCGACGGCGCGCCGCTGCTGTTGCAGATCAAGGAGGCGCAGGAGTCGGTACTCGCGCCCTTCGCCGGCGCCTCCGGCTACGCCAATGCCGGCGAGCGGGTGGTGGTCGGGCAGCGCATGCTTCAGGCGGCGAGCGACGTGTTCCTCGGCTGGACGCAGGCGCCGATCGGGCAGCGGTATTTCTACGTGCGGCGGCTCAAGGATGCGCGGCTGGCCGATATCGGGGCACAGCTACAGGCGGCGCTGCCGTTCTATGCCGCGCTGTGCGGCCGCACGCTGGCGCGGGCGCACGCGCGGGCCGGCGATCCGGCGCTGGTGTCCGGCTACGCCGGCACCGGCAGCGCGTTCGAGACGGCGATCGCCGCCTTCGCTGTCGCCTACGCCGACCAGACCGAGAAGGACTGGCGCGCCTTCCAGGCAGCGATCGGGTCCGGCCGCATCGTCGCGGCATCGGAGGACGCGAAGGGCTGATCTGCGCTGCCCGGTTCCGCGCCGGGCCTCAGGGCGTTGCCGCCGCCGTGCCCGGCGCTCCCGCCCGCCGCACGGCGTCGGCCCTGCCCGCTGCGCCGGCGCGGGCCGGACCATCGCGCCGCGTGCGGATCGTCAGTAATAGTGCCAATGCCCGTCGCGCCGCTCGCGGTGCATGTAGTAATGATGATTCCAATGGTAGTTATAATAGCGTCCATTGTAACGGTACGGGTAGTGGCGCCCATGGTAGTAATACGCGTCGACGATGGCGCCGTGTGACGGCACCGGCGCCAATCCGGCGCCGGTGACAGGCGCCGCGCCCGCGGGCGCGGCGACGGCGAGCGAAGCGACGCCCCCCAATACCGTCAGTACTCGAAACATGGTCTTCATCCTGCGCGCTCCTGTGTGCCGGCCCGAGTCTGACCGACTCGCCCTTGGCCGCCCGCCAACCTGCTGGGGCCGGCGGAAATGGGCAAGTCGCTTCGACGCGGCCGGCGGCGGCCGGGCGGCAAATTCGGCGTGAGCGGAAGCGCCGCCGGCCAAGTTCGCGCCCGCCCAGAGCGGCGCCAGGATGCGGCGCCGGGGGCACGGCCTCAGGGCGCGCGCGCGTGTCCACACCCCCACCCTTGGCACCCAAGGCTGGGCGGCGACGCCTCGGGCGGCGTAGGCTCACCGCCGTCATGATGGCCGGATCGCATGTGATCGCCGGGGCGGCGGCGTGGCTGTGGGCGGCGCCGCACCTCGGCCTGCCGGCGCTCGATCCGGCCGCGCTGGCGCTCGCTTCCGGCGGGGCGCTGCTGCCCGACATCGACCATCCGCAGTCCTGGGTGGGGCGGCGGGTGCGCCTGGTCTCGAGGCCAGTGGCGGCGGTGCTCGGGCACCGTGGCGTGACCCATTCGCTGCTGGCGGTGGCTGCCTGCGGCCTGCTGCTGCGTTGGGACGGCGTCGCCCGTGCCGTCGCTGCGCCGCTCCTGGTCGGCTACCTCTCTCATCTCGCGGCGGACCTGTTGACGTCGAGCGGGCTGCGCCTGGCCTGGCCGCTGCGTCACCGCGTCGCGATCCCGCTCTGCCGGACCGGCTCGCTCGGCGAGGCGGCGATCGCGGCCGGACTGCTGGTCTGGATCGCGGCGAGCCTGTTCGGCCTGCGCGCGGGCCTCGGCCTCTGATCCGCGCCGCCATCTCAGAAAGGCAAGTCTGCCACCTCCCGGAAGTGTCGCTGTGTCTTAATCGGTTCTGTTGCGAACGCCGGGGCAGGCTGCGCGGGGCCGGGGGGAGCGGGTGCTGTCAGGCAGCGATCTGGAAGAGACTGGCAACGAAGGCAGTCTGCGCCGGCATGTCGTGACCGTGGATGTTGTGAACCTACCCCTTCCTCGCTATCGCCTCGTAGCCGGCCAACGTTCGCCTGGCGGCCGGCAAGCCGCCGAAGCCGAGCCCCGGCCGCACCAGTCGCTCGATCCGCCGGCGGTCCCACTCAACGATGTTGTTCAGATACTTGCACTGGCGCAGCCGCCAGAAGCGCCAGAGCTCGCCGGCTCGCTTCAGCTCCGTCAGCGCCCGCGGGTGGGCCCGGTTTTTGCATACCCGCCTCGGCTTTTGCAATACAGTCCACTTGTGGAAAGCGCCGAGTTTCGGCGTGGAGATCGACTGGCAAGCGGTCGAGAAATTCCGCGCGTGACATGAGGGGCAAGCGCACCACGGTACGGGGTGACGGACCGGCGGTGGCGCAGCTGGAGCGCGACGAGCTGGCGGAATAGGCCTCAGCCGACCGGAACCACCAGCGCCTCTGCTCGGCTGCGCAGCGCATCGGCCCAACGCGCGGGACGACGTGCGTCGAGATCAAGGTTGACGCCGTACTGGCTGAGCCGCGCGACTTCCGCGCCGGTGGATGCATTGGTCATGCGATGAACCATGCGCAGCGACGAGTTGCCGAGGTACGCGATGCCGGTCTCCACCAGATAGGACGCGTCGAGCGGCAACACGCCGGACAGGTGCAGGATCAGCTCGAAGGTGGAAAAGCCGCGCCGCTGTTGTTGCAAGAACGCCGCGTCCATGCCGATCGCGGCGCCAAGCTGGCCCGACGCATCGGAGAAGCGATGCACGATGGCGCCGAGCGCGAAATGGCCGGCCGCATCGACGTCAAGGCGCTTGACCCGTCCGCGCGCGGTGGGGATGAAGCCTGCCGTGCTGACAGGCTCGCCGCGTTGTTCCGCATCGGGGCCGTTCCAGTCCGCCAGCCGCGCCGCAACCGTGCTGCGCTGCTGCGGCGTCAAGGGCGCGGCGGACAGGTCCCAGTGCTCGTCGAACCAGGTGACGACGTCACCATTGGTCGAATCGACGAAGCGATGGCCCAGCCGCAGCCCATCATCGACGGCGAGCGCCGCGCTCTCGACATGGAAGCTGGCGCCTTCGCGCAACTCGCGCACGAAACGGGCGTCGATCCGGCGCGGCACATCCTCGCGGCGTGGCAGACCGCCGAGGCTGAGCGTGTCCGCGAGGTTTGCCACCGCCTCCTCCAGCCGGTCGAAGTAGTAGGCGATGGTGAAATGCTCGGTCACGTCGCACTGCCAGGGGGGCACCGCGCCGCGGTAGGTCTCGATCCAGTCCGTCATGCGAGCTTTACCAGTTTTTGCAGCACAGCTCTTGGCTTTCCCGGTGTCACCCCGGGGAACAGGTTGCCCCAGCCGGTCCTGGCAACCTCGCCCACGTAGATATCGCCGCGCGAATCAGCCGCGATGCCGTGCGGCGAGGTGAACGGCCCGGGGAAGTTCGCCGGCGTGCGGTCGCCCAGTCGGGCGAGGATCCCGCCGTCCTGCCGGCGGACGACGGAGACGCGCGGGCCGAGATTCGACGCGTTGCGGCTGAAGCCGAAGGTGGGACCGCATTCGCCGATGTAGCAGTAGGGACAACGGCCCTTCGGCAGGAACAGCGCGCTGGGGCGGTGCAGGTTGCGCCACTCGGTTGCGTATTTGCCGTTGCCGTCGAAGATCTGCACGCGATGGTTCTCGCGGTCGGCGACGTAGACCCAGCCATCCTCGTCGCAGCAGATGTTGTGCGGCAGATTGAACTCACCCTGGCCGACGCCTGACGTGCCCCAGGACATGATCAGGCGGCCGTCGGGCGAGTATCTGTGCACACGGGCGTTGCCGTAGCCGTCGGATACGTAGATGTCGCCGTTCGGCGCCAGCGCGGTGTGGGTACACTGGCAGAACGGCGCGCCGCCCATATAGGGCTGCGGCGCACCGGGCGTGCCGAGGGTCAGCAGGACCTTGCCTTCGGGCGTGCACCGGCGGACGCAATGGTCGCCGTCGTCGGTGCAGAAGATCGTGTCGTCGGGCGCCATGCTGAGGCCGTGCGGGCGCTTGAACACGCCCTCGCCCCAGGAGCGCAGGAAGTTGCCGTCGCGGTCGAATACGGTGACGGGGTGGGCGCTGCGGCTGAATACGTAGACCTGGTCGAGGGAGTCGACGGCGACGGCGGCGACTTCATGGAAGTCCCAGCCGTCCGGCAGGCGGGCCCAATCGGGGATCAGGCGGTAGCGGAAGTCGCCGGTGCCGAGGATTGTTGACGAGTCCATGACCTTGTCCCTGTCGTTATGACTGCTGCCGCCGCAGCTTGCGTTTCCCTGCCAAGTGCAGGGCTGTCAGGGCTACTGTATCAGGTTGGTTTAGTCCATTTGCGGCAGGCGTCCGTGCCCTGGCCCACGACAGCAATTTTGAACACGACAGACGCGTTGACCTGTTCTCACGCCCGGACGGAAGCTACGGATTTGAGGAATTCAGGCGTGACGGGGCAGATGGGGGCGATCGGACCCCAGTCCGGATACTACTCAGGTTGCCTTTATACGTCGCGGGAGGCCACCGCTTGCAGCGGCACTGCAATCGGTGGGCTGGGCTGACGGAAGCAGCTCGACAAACCCCCTCACTCCAAAGATTTCGGCTGTGTTGCAAAAGCCGGGGCGGGTGTGGCTGAGGTCGCGAGCCAGGGAACGACGGCCGGACCGGGCGATGGCGGCGGGTCAGGACTGCACGTTCAAGGGCGGCACTTCACAGCCGAGGTGATTCTGTGACCGCTGCGCTGATATCTGGCCTTCCCGATCAGCTACCGCGATCTGGCCGCGATCTGTCGGATCGAGGCATTCGGTCGACCACACGACCCTGTTCCGCTGGGTGCAGGCCTGTGCGGCGACACTGGAGTTGCGGGTCCGACGGCATCTGCGGCCTGCACCGGCCCCTGGCGGGTGGACGAGACCTGCATCGAGGTCAAAGGTATCTGGACCTATCTGTATCGGGCGGTGCGCCAGCTTTGGCCAGACCATCGACTTCCTGCTCCCGGTTCGGCGGGATGCCGTGGCGGCCAGGCAGTTCTTCCGCAAGGCGCTGGCGCAGCCCCACACCGTCAATCCGCGCACGGCGGCGCGGGCGCCTCAGCTCTCGACGAGCGATTCCTGGTTGCAGTCGAACAGAGCGGGATCGACCCCACGGCCGAGCAGATCGAACATGCTGTCGCTGAAAGCGATCAGCCGGTCGGAGGCGGCCACGGCTTCCTGGGCCCGACCGGAAACCACGGCGTCGAGGATGGCAAGGTGGCACTCCAGCGTCCGCCCCAGGCCCTCCTCGGGCGCAACCCAGGTATGGAAGATATAGCCGATGCGGCGGGACATCGTGTGCAACGGTCGTAGCGTCTGCTCCAGGAACGGTTCCCCCGCGGCAGCGATCAGCATCCGGTCGATGCGCCGGTCCAGCCGGTTGAATTCGTCGATCCCCATGTGGTCGACCCGATCGCGGAGTGCCGCCGCGATATGCAGGAACTGGTTGCGATGGGACGCGTCGGACCGCTCCGTCGCCAGCCGCACCACGAAGCGTTCCATATCCCGCCGCAACCGCAGCAGGGTGCGCTCGCGCGCGAGGTCGATCGGCGCGACCTGGAGGCCATGGCGTGGGCGGATCACGAACAGCGTATCGGCGGCCAGCCGGCTGACCGCCTGGTGAATGGGCGTGCGTCCGACGCCCGTCATGTCTTGGAGATCCTGGATGGCAAGAAACCGCCCCGGTCGCAGCGCGCAGGTCACGATCATTTCTTCCAGCCGCTCGTAGGCGAGCTCGGAGAGGTTGGCGCGGTTGGCGTGCGCCGGCCACTCGCGCGGCGCGGGGCGACCTGGCGGGGCGCGATCGCGCGCGACGGGGTGGCGAGAGCCGGTTTTTGGCCGCGGTGTCATCTCGCTCCTAACAGGTAAACCGGGGCGGCTTTATGGGGGCGGCAGCCTACCCGAAGGCGGTCGGCGGGGCAAGCGGAAGCATATTGTGATATTTCACGGTATGCGCTAACATGCCGTCATCGGCCCGCCTCCCGGGTATGGAGAGGATCGCGGGCCCGCGACAATAAGGGAAACGTCGGATGAAGATTCTCGCGATCGAGACGTTACGGACTGCCGAGTTCGGCAATTTGATCTGGGTCCGCATCCACACCGATGCCGGCATGATCGGCCTGGGCGAGACGTTCTACGGCGCCGGGGCGGTCGAATCGCATATACACGACACCCTTGCCGGGCGTCTGCTCGGGCTGAACCCGCTGCATATCGAGGCGATCCACCGCGACATGCTCAACCTGCCGATGGCGCAGTCGAGCACCGGGGTCGAGTATCGCGCCGCCTCGGCGCTGGACATCGCGCTTTGGGACATCTTCGGCAAGGTCTGCGGCCAGCCCGTGCACCAGATGCTGGGCGGGCTCTGTCGCTCCCGCCAGCGCATCTACAACACCTGCGCCGGCTACGGCTATGTGCGCTCGACCAACATCAAACCGGTTTCCACCTGGAACTTCGCCGAAGCCGCGGGGCCCTACGAGGACCTGAACGGCTTCATGACGCGGGCAGACGCGGTGGCGGAAAGCCTGCTCGAATCCGGCATCTCCGCCATGAAGATATGGCCGTTCGATCCGGCGGCGATGGAAAACGACGGCATGTCCATCACGCTGGACCAGTTGAAGGCGGCGCTGGAACCGTTCGAGAAGATCCGCCGGGCGGTCGGCGACAAGATGGAGATCATGGTCGAGTTCCACTCGCTGTGGAATCTGCCGATGGCGAAAAAACTTGCCCAGGCCCTTGAACCCTACAATCCCACTTGGTTTGAGGACCCGATCCGCATGAACTCGCCCCAGGCGCTGGCTGAATACGCTCGCTCCACCAAGGTCTGGGTCACCGCCAGCGAGACCCTCGGAAGCCGTTTCCCTTACAAGGACATGTTGGACCGCGACGCCATGCATGTCGTGATGGCCGATCTCTGCTGGACCGGCGGCCTGACCGAGGGCCGCAAGATTGCGGCGATGGCCGACACTTACCACCGCCCCTTCGCCCCGCACGACTGCATCGGCCCGGTGGGGTTCGCCGCCGCGGTCCACGCTTCGTTCAGCCAGCCGAACACGCTGATCCAGGAGAGCGTGCGCGCATTCTACTCTGGCTGGTACAAGGAACTCGTTACCGTCGTGCCGATCATCGAGGACGGCTATGTCTATCCGATGGAAGGCCCCGGCCTGGGCGTCGAGCTGCTGCCCGCAGTGTTCGAGCGACCGGACCTGACGGTGCGGCGGTCCGAGGCCTGAGACGGATGTCCACGCACTTGTTCGATCTGACAGGCCGCACCGCGCTGGTCACCGGCTCCTCGCGCGGGCTGGGACGGGCGATCGCCGAGGGCCTGGCAGAGGCCGGCGCGGCGGTGGTGCTGAACGGCGCCAATGCCGGCCGCCTGGCCGATGCCGCGGGCGAGATGCACGCCGTGGGCCACACGGTGCACGAGGCCTGCTTCGATGTGACCGACGAGGCCGCGATCCTGGCCGCCTTCGCAACCCTGGACGCGCGGGGCGTCGCGGTGAATGTGCTGGTGAACAACGCGGGCATGCAGCTGCGCCGGCCGATGGTCGAGCTGGAGACGGCCGACTGGCGGCGGGTGATCGAGACCAACCTGACCAGCGCCTTCGTCATCGGCCGCGAGGCGGCGAAGCGCATGATCCCGCGCGGGCACGGCAAGATCATCAACATCGGCTCGCTGACCAGCGACGCCGCGCGGGCCACCGTCGCGCCGTACACGGTGGCGAAGGGCGGGATCAAGATGCTGACCCGGGCGATGACCGCCGAATGGGCCGCCCACGGCATCCAGGCCAATGCGATCGGCCCCGGCTACATGCTGACCGACATGAACCAGGCGCTGGTGGACGATCCGTCCTTCAATGCCTGGGTGCTGGCGCGGACGCCGGCCCGCCGCTGGGGCAAGCCGGCGGACCTGATCGGCGCTGCCGTTTTCCTGGCCTCGGCGGCGTCCGACTACGTGAACGGCCAGATCATCTACGTCGATGGCGGGATGCTGGCGGTGCTGTGACGCACGTCGAAGCCCCCGCCTTGCCTGTCCGGAAAAACGTAACAAACCGAGGAGACTGCCAATGACCACGATCCATCGCCGCACGCTGCTCGCCAGCGGGGCCACGCTGCTTGCCGCTCCCGCGCTGATCGGCCGCGCACGAGCCACGACGGCGCTGAAGATTTCCACCTCCTTCTCCAACGATCCAAAGTTCTCCACCGGCCGCATCTGGTACGACCTGTTCGTGCCGCGGCTGAAGGAAGCCACCAAGGGCGAGTTGGTGACGGAGTTCTTCCCCGACAGCCAGTTGGGGCAGGAAGCGGACATCGTCAGCCAGCTCAAGGCCGGGGTGGTCGATATGATGCTGGCCGGCACCTCGATCTGGAGCAATGTGGTTCCGGAATTCGGCGTGATGGATCTCGGGTACGTGTTCGATGACTACGACCACATGCTGCGCGCGAGCCGGACACCGACCGCGGCGGCGTTGCAGACGCTGCTGGTGCAGCGGGCGGGGGCGCATCTGCCGTCCTGGGGGCGCAATCTCGGCGCGCGCAATTTCCTCACCAAGTTCAAGTTCTCCGAACCCGCGCAGCTCGCCGGTCGCAAGATCCGCTCGCTGCCGAGTCCGTGGGTCACCGAGACGATGAAGATGATGGGCGCGGCGGCCACGCCGCTGGCGTTCGGCGAGGTCTATACCGCGTTGCAGGCGGGCGTGATCGACGGGTTGGAGCACGACGCGCCGACCATCCTGTCGTCCAAGTTCTTCGAGGCGGCAAAGATCTTCACCCTGACGCGGCATATCTATTCGCCGTTCGGGTCCTTCGTCAGCGACCGCACGCTGAAGCGCCTCACGCCCGCCCAGGGGGCCGGGCTGCTGCAGGCCATGCGCGCGGCGACCGCCGACCATTTCAAGCGCGCCGCGCAGGTGGAAGCGTCGGCCGTCAAGGAGCTGCAGACGAAGGGTGTCACCGTGGAGAACTGCGATCGGGCCGCGTTCCGCAAGCGCATGCCCCCGATGTGGGCCCGATTCCTGAAGACCACACCGAGCGCGAAGCCGATGTTGGACGCCATCCACCGGACCGCCAAGGCCTGAACCGATGAACGAAGCCCTGTCACGAGGGCCTCGACCCTTGCCAGGGCCGACGCTCTGGGCACGCTCGGTCCACGCCCTGCTGGTGGTGGTCGAGAGCCTGGCGGCGATCCTGCTGGTCGCCGACCTTCTGGTGGTGATCGGCTCCGTCACGGTGCGCTCCGTGTTCGCCGCACCGTTCGTCTGGAGTGACGACATCGCGCGGGCGCTGCTTCTCGCGGTGGTGTTCCTCGGCGCGGCGGCGGCGTTGGCACGCGGCGAGAATGCGGGGGTGATGTTCTTCGTCGAACGCCTGCGCCCGCGGTGGCGGGCGCGGGTGGACGCGGCGGCGTCCATCATCGTCCTGCTGGTCGCCGTCTCACTGTGCTGGTACGGCCTGACGTTGCTGATCAGCACCGCGGGAGAGACGGTTGGGGCGGGCATTCCACAGGAAGCGTTCTTCGCGCCGATGTGCTTCGCCGCCGCCGCGATGACCGTCTTCGCGCTGGACATGCTGTGGCGGCACCGCCGCGACGACCTGCTGGCGGCGGGAGCCACCCTCGGAGCCGTCGCCCTGGCGTGGTTTGGCTGGTCTGCCCTGGCGCCGGGCCTGGTGCCGGGGATGCCGGCGACCATGGGGGTGGTGTTCGTTGTCTGCCTGGTAGCCGGCGTGCCGATCGCCTTCGTGTTGGCGCTGACCACCTTGGTGTTCGTCTGGGCCGGCGACATGCTTCCGGGCGAGTTCTTCGCGCAACAGACCGCCCGCGGCATCGACAATTTCGTGTTGTTGGCCGTGCCGTTCTTCATCTTGGTGGGCTACCTCATGGAGGCGAACGGCATGTCCATTCGCATCATGAGCGTGCTGCAGCGTGGCGTCGGGCGGCTGCGCGGCGGGCTGGATGTCGCCATGGTGCTCAGCATGGTGGTGTTCTCGGGGATCTCCGGCTCGAAGATGGCCGATGTGGCGGCAGTCGGGTCCGTCCTGGTTCCGGCGGCGCGCAAGTCGGGGCAGAAGCCGGGCGACGCGGTGGCGCTGCTGGCGGCCTCGGCGGTCATGGCTGAGACGATCCCGCCCTGCGTCAACCTGATCATCCTCGGCTTCGTGACCAACCTATCGATCGGCGGGCTGTTTATGGCGGGCTTGCTGCCGTCCGCGGTCATGGCGCTGGCGCTGATCGTGATGGCGGTGGTGCTGGGCAAGCGCGCCAAGGCGCCGGCGATCATCGGCGGGGAGAACGCCGGCGTCTCGGGCATGACCAGCGGCGGCATCGCCGCATTCGGCCTGATCGCCCTGATCTTCGTCGGATTCCGGTCCGGGTTCGCCACCGCGACGGAGATTTCGGCGTTCGCGGTCCTCTATGCACTGGTGGTCGGCGGCGTGCTGTTCCGGGAAATGACCTGGCGCGGCACCGCCGAAGTGATGCGCAACGCCACGGTGAAATCGGGCATGGTGTTGTTCATTGTCGCCACCGCGCAGGCGCTGTCCTACGTACTGACGCTGCAACAGATCCCGCATTTCATCGCCGAGGGTCTCGTCGCGGTGTCATCGGCCCATGGGCGCTGGGCGTTCCTGCTGCTCTCGATCGCGATCCTGATCGTCATGGGATCGGTGCTGGAGGGGGCAGCCGCGCTTATCATCTTCGGGCCGCTGCTCATGCCGGTCGCCCGGCAGATGGGGGTCGATCCACTGAGCTACGGCATCATCTTGGTGGTCGGCATGGGCATCGGGTTGTTCGCGCCACCGCTGGGCGTGGGTCTCTACGGGTCATGCCTGATTGGCGGCGTGACCCTGGAGGAGACGGTGTGGCCGATCATGAAATACCTCGGTGTTCTGCTGTTGTGCCTTCTGCTGATCGCCTTCGTGCCGCAGATCACGACGCTCCTGCCGCGCATGTCCGGGTACTGATGTGAATCGGCGCCGAAACGGGACTTCGGCGCCGATTCACACCAAGGATTCCAATGGTACCAAGAACAAAGAACAGCAGCACGTTTATCGTGCCGGGTAACGGCACGGTCAGACAGGATGCGATGTGAAGGATCATACGTAGGATCATTTCGATGATCCCGGTGATGATCTGCACGCTACCGCTCCTTTCTCGCGGCCAAGAGCTCGATAGAGTGCAGAACGGCTGATCTTGTAGCGCGCGGCGATCTCCGTTGTGGTGATCCGGGGATCTTTCTACAGCGCGCACACTTCGCGCAACGCTTTCGCGTCGAGCTTGCGCTTCCGGCCGCCCTTGCGCCCTCGCGCCCGGGCCGACTCAAGGCTGGCCTTGGTGCGAT
Source organism: Acetobacteraceae bacterium (assembly GCA_035535035.1). Lineage (GTDB taxonomy): Bacteria > Pseudomonadota > Alphaproteobacteria > Acetobacterales > Acetobacteraceae > JASHVB01. The sequence goes on along the minus strand of DATLQW010000069.1, from coordinate 3,868 downwards.
CACGGATCAGATCGCGCTCGAACTGCGCAATGGAGGCAAACACGTTGAATACCAATTCGCCGGCTGGCGTCGTCGTGTCGATCCGGTCCATGAGCGATCGGAAGCCGATACCGCGCCATTTGAAGTCGGTGATCAGCGCGACCAGGTGCGCGAGGGACCGGCCGAGCCGGTCCAGCCGCCAAACGACCGGGGTGTCACCCGGCCGGAGATGACTGAGCGCTCGGCCGAGCTCGGGGCGATTGGCGGCGAGCCCGATGTGGTCTCCGTGAAGATCTGATCGCAGCCGGCGTCCTCAAGGGCCTTGATCTGCATGGCGACATCCTGATCCCGCGTCGACACGCGCGCGTAGCCAATGCGCATCGACGCGGCCTCGGGGCGCTGCTTCGGTGGTTTAGCCGGCTTGGTCCTGCGCGGTCGCGCTCATCGGCCGTGTCCGTTCTGCTCGGCGCCCTGCAGCCGGCCGAGCCGATGCGCGGCGAAAGTCGCCGCCGCCGCACTGAATCGATGAAGCTCCGGCGTCGTCTCCGGTCCGACCATATCCTGTCGCAGGCCATCCAACACAACGACGCGCGCGCCGTCTCATGCGACGGCTCCATTCAGCGCGGCGTCGAAGATGTCGTAATTCCGGAGGCGCGGATGGGCCGCGCGCCAGACGGGATCGAGCGGCGCCGAGACCAGGAAGGGGACACGCTGCTCCGCGATCCCGCCATGGGAGCGGAGCCGTTCGCCGGCGAGGCCCGAAAGATCGTGCTCGGCCGCGCGTGCGCCGAGAGCGACGCCAAGGCGCGCGATCACCGTCACGTCCCCTTCCATCTGGGGCGCGAGGTCGTGCCGGGCACAGGCCTCCGCCCCGGTCAGCACCTCTTCCATTTCCGGCAGAGAGGAAAGATGCGCGACTACCTCGCTCACCGATGGACCGCCCGCGCCAATGTGCACCCGCACGAAGCCGCCGAGCGCACCGTGATGGCGGACGAAGGGATCGGTGATCGGGCAGATCACCCGGCAGGTGTCGACGCCGAACCGCGCATCCAGCACGTCTCCCACGAAGATCACGTTGGGCGTGCCATCCGGCTTTGCCATATCGTGCATACCGTGATCGGCGGTTGCGCCGATGAGGCAGCCGAGTTCCATCAGCCGCCGAAGCCGGGCATCGACCGCGCGGTGGAAGTCGTGCGCTTCCGGCTCCGATGGCGCGTACCGATGCTGCACGTAGTCCGAGAGGGAGAGATAGAGCAGGCGGGCGCGGCCCTCCTCCAGCAGCCGAACGCCGACATCGAGCACGAAAAGCGAGAGATCGGCGGAATATTGATCGGGCTCCCCGCGGCCCACGAGGCCCGGGAGATCATCGATCCCATGCGTCTCTGCCCGTGCGGCATTCGCGTTCTGCGCAGAGACGGCGATACCCATGGGCCCGATCGGCAGGCCTTTCGCGAGTGCGCTCCGGAGCTTGTCCTTCGCGGTGACGACTGCCGTGGGCACCCCGGCCTGGGCCATGCCCGCGAGGATGGTGGGCGCCCTCAGCTCCTTGTCGCCCGTCACCATGACGGTCTCGCCGGTACGGCGATCCAAATAGAAATTTCCGGAGACGCCATGCACCGATGGCGGCGCACCTGTGACGAGGGAGCAGTTGTTGGGGTTAGTAAAGCTCGGGAGGGCGCGAAAGCGCCTCCCCCGCGAACTCTTCCTGCGCGATGCGGGCGAAGCCGGGCAACTCGCCCGCCGCAAGCCCACCCGCGAGATAGTCCGGATCGCAGCCATCGAGGCAGAGCACCGCGACAAGGCGTTGCGGCAGCGCATAGGTGCGGCCATTCACCGTGATCCTTTGCGGCGTGGAGTTGTCCTGCATGATGTTCCTCCTCTCTTTCCGGGCACAGACATGAGCGTTAAGCTTCACAAGGGCGAGCGACTTTTTTTCCGCCGAACGCGGCCAGAAATTCCCGGGCCCTAACCGTCGCATCAAGGGAGGCAAGACATCGCTCGGGATCGCAGACCACCACTCCGGATGCTGGCTTGCTTCGAGGCGATGGCCCGCCTCGGATCGAGGCAAACCGCGGCCGCCGAGCTGAACGTCACCGAAGGTGCAGTTGCCAAACAGCTGCGTGCGTTGGAGCAGTGGCTGAACACGCCACTATTTGAAAGCGGAGGCCGGGAGCCGGCAATGACCGCGGCAGGACGCAGACTGGCCCAGGCCATGACGGCAGCGATGGGGACGATACAACTCGGCCTGGACGAAATAGAGCGGCGCCCTGTTGATCACAAGGAGCTCCGCATCCTTGTGCCTGCCACGCTTTCCATGCATTGGCTTGTGCCTCGTCTACCGCAAATCGAGCAGGCGGATCTCGGATTCCGTCTGCGCGTGCATACGACCCATACGGGCGAGGACTGGCTCTCATTGCCGCATGACGCGGCGATCCGCCGCGACGGCTTCCTTCCTCCGGGCTATCGACAGGAGTTGCTGTTTCAGGAAGAGCTCGCGGCCTATGCCAATCCAATATTGATCCGCGGCGCCGACTGCGAAACTCTGAGGGACATACCACTTTTGGAGAGCCGTACGAGACCCGGCGAACTGGATCGGTGGCTGGCTGCGTGCGACGTTCGGAAAACAAACGGGATACGGCAGAGCTTCGGGCATTTCTACACGGCCTACGAAGCTGCGTTGGCTGGCGACGGCCTTCTGATCGCTCCGACGGTGCTTGCTGCGGAGGATGTTCGGAATGGACGCCTTGCTGTCCTCGAACCCGACATCAAAATTCAGGGAGCCCGCCACATGGTGCTGTAGCGAAACGACGACGAAGCAGCCGCGACGCTGATCACTCTCATGGTTTGGCTAAGAAAGGAAATGGCACCGCATCAGCGTTTGTCCTAGGATGGCAGGACATCCATGCGACGCTTGGAGCCATCCGAGTAACTCAGTCGGCTGATCAATAAACCAAACACGCTGCGTCCGTGATATCCGCCGCTGGGCGAGATGGTACGGCCGGTCATGGATCATGTGCTCGCTCCGCCCGTCGCGGCGGGCGCTGGAGACCTTCTCGGCGCGGATGACGTCGCAGCCCGCTGCTTTCAAGGCCGCCCGCTGGACGGCGAGGTCCTGGTCGATGGTGCTGACGCGGGCGTAGCCGTAGAGGGGCAAGCGGCGGGGCAGGGGAGGGGGTTCCGGCGCTTCTCGCACCCAGGAAGCCTACTCCTCACGGGGCGCAGGGGATTACCGGCCTGACTATGGATCTCTCTGGCGCTTGCCTGAATAGAAGGGATATCCCGGGAGCTGTTTCGGCCGTTTCACCGCGGAACGCCCGGCCCCACGTCCTTCTCGAACCAGTGGTGCGCGTAGGGATTGTCGTTGTAACGGGCGATCTCCCGATACCCTCCGCGCCGGTACATCGCCTGCGCCTCGGCCAGCACGCGATTCGTGTCCAGCCGCAACGTGCGGATCCCGGCCTCGCGGGCCAGCGCCTCCAGCCGGTTCAGCACCCGGCGGGCGATGCCGAGGCCACGTACTTCCGGCGTGGTCCACATCCGCTTGATTTCACCGCACAGCGCGCCAAGCCGCCGCAGCCGGACGACTGGCCGGCGCTGCGACAGCGCCTTACGGCTGCCTACGGGCATGCCGCGCCCGGCCTCGCGGAGGCGCCGCTTCTGCAGGGGGATGCGAACCGGTCCGGCGGGGGCACCGCGTGAGCAGCTCGGCTTTCGCGCAATAGGTAATTCCGTATGGGAAAGAGCTGCGTCTCCTCGCAGAATGACGACTTCGACGACCTCAATCAGCGCCAGTCGAATCTCGACCCGATCGACCCGTACAAGGAGCTGCGGGAGAAAGAGGCCCTCGGGATCAAGGAAAAGAGGGCAAAAGACAAGGAATCCCGCATAT
>DATLQW010000068.1:0-17802 GCA_035535035.1 Acetobacteraceae bacterium | reverse complement strand
TCTCCTCGCAGAATGACGACTTCGACGACCTCAATCAGCGCCAGTCGAATCTCGACCCGATCGACCCGTACAAGGAGCTGCGGGAGAAAGAGGCCCTCGGGATCAAGGAAAAGAGGGCAAAAGACAAGGAATCCCGCATATGGACCTCGTCGGAGCAGAACATCCTGGACCTGGGCCTGGGCGAGATAGAGCTGAGCGTGGATCAGGCGGCGTGCGACGCCTGGACGGAGCTGTTCGGCAACGAACTCAGGCCGGAAGACGTCCTGAAGAGCGTCGTCAAGGGCGTCAAGAACATCGACTGCAAGGACAACACCTATTTCCAAATCATGAAATGCGGCGGCGGCGGCGTCATGACGCTGAACTGCAAGCGGTCCGACGACGATTGCATCGAGAAGAATATTCCCGAGAACGATCGATGGCGCCGCGGAAACTGCCAGATGGTCGTGTCCCGCTTGATCACCCGAACGAACGACGAAGAGATCCGGATCGTCGAGGAAAGGACCGGCGTGCACGCCCCCGGTGCATGCAAGCTGCTCTATCAGTGCATGCTTCCGATATACCAGCAGATGGGGGCCAGGACGGCGACCCTGGATGCCGACGAGGTGGGCTCGTACGCCTGGGTCAGGTACGGGTTCCGGCCGAAGCAGGACGGCGAGAAGAGCTGGAGCAAGCTCTGCGGCAAGATCGCGTCCACCCTGAACAACCTCGAGATGCAAGGCGATGTGACGAAAGAGGAAGCGGATCAGCTCCGCGAGCTGCTCAAGAATCCTGATCCGAACACGATCGTGCAGATCTCTGGACTGAAGAAGAAGTTCGAGATCGATGGGCGCGAGGTAACGCTTGGCTTCCGGTTGCTCCAGAAGAACATCTGGGAAGGCGTGCTCGATCTGGAGGACGAGGGGATCATGCAGGAGGTCTGGACCTACATCACGCAATAGGCTGTCCACGACGGCGGGGGTTTGTATGGTTCTGTATATGCATCGGCGGTCTTCCCGTCGCCGCGGGCCGGGTTGTTCGCTTCAATATATCGCGTGTTCCGGCATCGACCGGTTGTCGCGCACCCGTTCGTAGCCGAGCACCGCTAGGTTGAGGCTGCGATAGGCGTCGAAGCGGGTACCATTCAGACTCTTCATAGTCTCGGTGCAATACAATAACCCGCCCGGCGACGATACCCAGCAGGGATGCATGCCCCCTAACGCGGTCGACCGGGTCAATCACTGGCTGCGCAGACTGTCGGCAGGGGAACTGCGTTCATTTGCCGCACGACACGGCCGAGTCTTTCGGTCAGACAGCAATCACCGACCGATGATGCTCGCCGCGGGCGTCCTCCCGGCACCTTCCCCGTTGCAAGACCCGTCAGATGGCGCGTAGTGTGCTTGCCAGATGGCCGGATGGGCCGGTCATCAGGGGAATGTCGGGTTAACCACATCTCAACCCACACACGGGCAATTTTTGGACATGTCCGATAACCCTCCCACCTGGCGGTGATGTTATGCCAAATGATTATTTCGATGCACCCATCTTCATTAAAGAAGATCACGGGAGGGCAATAAATGTCTCCCAGACGCCATTTTTCTACAACGACCAGGGCAACCCCGCCTATGTTGATCATCTGCCGCAGGGAGTGACGCCACTGACGCCCGCACAGAGCGATCCCAAGGTCGCCAGGGGGCGGGAATATGCGGTCACCGGAGTGATCGGCGTAAAGCAGACACCACCCTATGGCGTGGAGACGCAACTCGGATTTCGCGGCGAAGAAATCATGTTCGAACCCATGTGGGCCACTCGGGAGGCGGCTGCGGCCTTCGGGATCACGCTGGTGGAACAGGGGCAGGGCATCCGGCTGAGCAGCCCAACGATGGAGCTATCGCAGATCGAATACGAGTATGGCGTATTCGCCGGGCACTGGTCGCCGTACCAGAATACCGGCAACACGCTGCTGACCGTTGTGTGCACCGACCTTGAGCATCATGATTTTCCGCACATATTTGCGTCAACGGATCTCGAGTTCCCCCTGGTGGTCTCCGTGGGGCGATACTGGCCCAAACTCGACAAGATCCGCCTCGCTGATCTGTGGGTGCCGCGTGGCAGCGCCCTGTATATTCCGCCCATGCCTGCATTGCTTGGTAGCGAATGCATCGACTTGCACAACAACAGAAACTCGGCCCGGGCATGCTGGGGAAATATCGATCACAATTCCGTCGTGACCCATACCCTGCTTCAAGCCACCGGCGCGTTTTATTACTGGTACTGGAATGCGATGCCGACCGTTCACACCAATCTGCCGAAAGCATAATCATGAACATGCTTGCAACGAGCAAGACACTCTCTATTCCCGACACGAAGTCGGATATTGAGTACGACTCTGCTGTCTACAAGACCCTGTTGGAATCCACCAAGGCGATACCGTGGAAGATTGACTGGGCCACCATGAGGTTTGCGTACATTGGCCCACAGATCGAACCTCTGCTGGGCTGGAAGCAGGACAGTTGGCTTTCCGTCGAGGACTGGGCGTCGCGCATACACCCGGATGACCGGGAATATGTGGTGAACTTCTGTGTCTCGCAGTCAATGGCCGGGGTGGATCACGAAGCCGACTACCGCGCTCTCACGAAAAGCAACGACTATGTCTGGATTCGTGATGTCGTTCACGTCGTGCGTAACGACCAAGGCGAAGTCGACTGCCTCATCGGCTTCATGTTCGATATCAGCGAAAGAAAAAGGACCGAGCAGGAACTGATCGACCTGCAGAAGGAATTGGAGGCGCTGTCATTCGAAGACGGGCTGACCGGCATCTCGAACCGGCGTATGTTCGATACGCGCCTGAATGCCGAGTGGAGGAGTGCCTGCCGCAGCAGGCAGCCGCTTTCCCTGATCTTGCTGGATATAGACCATTTCAAGAAGTACAACGATTCTTACGGTCATGTCCAGGGTGACGAATGCCTCAAGAAGGTTGCCGTCGCGCTCAAGTGCATTGGGGCTCGTCCAAGAGACATCGTCGCGCGCTATGGCGGGGAAGAGTTTGTCCTTCTGCTTCCGGAAACGAATGAAGCTGCGGCGCTGCATCTTGCCGATCGGTGCCGGCAACTCATCGCAGATTTGAAGATTCTGCACGAAAAATCTGGCGTCAGACCGTTTGTAACGGCCAGCATCGGGGTTGGGAGCATCATTGCGTCTTCTGAGGCGGAGCCTAAAGCCTTTGTTCAGGCCGTGGATAAGCTGCTTTACGTGGCCAAACAAAAGGGCCGGAACCGGGTCGAATCGGCAAGGCTGTGATTGTGTCTCCCTGATAAATCAAGCGCGAAGCCGACATGTTCCGTTCGATAAACAAACGTCAGAAACTCCATTTTTTTGGCAGGCGGCGGATAGACTTAGGGAGATGCTGCGTAACCGGGACAAAACCCCGGGCATCGGGCTGATTTTTCTTGACCCGACGCGGTGCGGTTCGATTCGAGCTGCCTATGGCTACCTCAATCGACCAGTCTGGCCTATCGCGCGCGGAGCTGGAAGCTCTGGTTGGGCGTTTGCTGGGCGAGGTGGCGGAGCTCAGGCAACTGCTGGCGCAGCAGCGTGAGGAGATTGCGCGGCTGAAGGGTCTCAGCCCACGCCCGCATCTCAAGCCGAGCAGCATGGAGAAGGCGACCGCACCTGCGCCCCGGCACGCCAGCAAGCGTTGCAGGCGCGGCAAGTCGGCGCCGCGGGTGAGCGTCGAGGAGCGGGTGCTGAAGCTGACCGCTCCGGCCGGGTCGCGCTTCAAGGGGTACGAGACCTACGTCGCGCAGGACCTGGTACTGCGGGCCCGGGTGATCCGGTACCGGCGTGAACGTTGGCTTACGCCGGATGGCCGGACGCTGCTGGTCCCGCTTCCGGACGGCATCAGCGGCCATTTCGGTCCGGAGCTGCGCCGCTTCGTGCTGATGCTGCACCACCAGGGTCAGGTCACGGTGGAGCGGCTGACGACGCAGCTGCGGGCGATCGGCATCGGCATCTCCAAGCGGCAGGTGCTGCGTCTGCTGATCGACCGCCAGGCGGACTTCCTGGCCGAGAGCCGCGAGGTGTTGCGGGCCGGCCTGCAGAGCGCCGCCTGGATCACGGTCGACGACACCGGGGCACGGTATGGGAACGCCAACGGGTTCTGCACGCAGATCGGTAACGGCAGCTTCACCTGGTTCGGCACAAGGGCGAGCAAGAGCAGGCTGAACTTCCTCGACCTGCTGCGCGCCGGGCACACCGATTACGTGATCAACGCGGCGGCGCTGGCCTACATGCGCAGCCGCGCGCTTGCCGGGCCGGTGATCCGCCGTCTGGCGGAAGGGGGCGAGACGCGGTTCGCCGATGCCGCCGTCTGGCGGGCGCATCTCGACCGCCTTGGCCTCGCGGGACTGCGCGTCACACCCGACCCGGACCTGATCGCCACCGAGGGCGCCTTGTGGGGGCAGCATCCACGATCACGACTTCCTGCCGGAGAGCGTCATCGTCAGCGACGATGCCGGCCAATTCGCCGTCGGCCGGCACGCGCTGTGCTGGGTGCATGCGGAGAGGCTGGTGCACACGCTCGACACCTTCACCGAACTGCATCGCGCCGCCCAGGCACGCCCGCACACGCTGATCTGGCGCTTCCATGCTGCCCTCAAGGCCTATCGTGTCGCCCCGACCCGCCACCGCCGCAGCGCGCTGCGCGCCCGGTTCGATCGCATCTTCCGTCGCTGCACCGGCTTCGTCACCCTCGATCGCCTGCTGGCACGGTTGCACGCCAACAAGCCGGAACTGCTCAGGGTGCTCTATCGGCCCGTTGATCCGCTTTGCGGCTCAACCCCGCTGCACACCAATGGCTTCGAGCGCGACATCCGCGCCTTTGTCACCAAGCGCAAGATTAGCGGCGGAACCCACAGTGACGCCGGTCGCGATTGCCGCGACGCTTTCCTCGGCTTGATGCACACCTGCACCAAGCTCGGCATCGCGTTCTGGGACTATCTCGGCGATCGGCTCGCCGTTCCCGATCACCCAGACGTCCCCAGCCCGCCCGATCTCATCCGTTGCCGAGGCAGGCCAGCTTGATACCGTTGCCCGGGGTTTTGCCCCGGTTACGTAAGAGTTCGTCTAACCTATTGAAAATATGGCGCGCCCTGGTGGACTCGAACCACCGACCCACAGCTTAGAAGGCTGTTGCTCTATCCAACTGAGCTAAGGGCGCAACCGCTCCCCTGACTACCGCCCCGCCCCGCCCGCGGTCCAGCGCCTTGCGCGTCAGCCAACACCCAATCGCGCCCGCAGCGCCGCCACCACCTCGGCGAACATCACCTCCGTCAGCCGCCCGGTGTTCGTGTTGTAGCGCGACACATGGAAGCTGTCCGCTAGCAGCGGCCGGCCCGGCAGGACGTGCAGCGCTCCGTGCCGGAACGCCGCCCGCGCCAACGGCACCCCCCAGGCGCGCAGCACCGCCTGGTGCGCCAGCACACCGAGCGCCAGCACTGCCCGCAGCCCCGGCATCGCCTCCATCTCGGCGGCCAGGAAGGGCCGGCAGGTGTGCGCCTCGGCCGGCAGGGGGCGGTTCTCCGGCGGCACGCAGCGCACCGCGTTGGTCACCCGGCAGCCGGCCAGCGCCATGCCGTCGTCGGCCCGCGCCGCATACACCCCATGGGCGAAGCCGAAGCGCAGCAGGGTTTCATACAGAAGCACCCCGGCATAATCGCCGGTGAACGGCCGCCCGGTGCGGTTCGCGCCCCGCAATCCGGGCGCCAGCCCGACCACCAGCAGGGAGGCGTCGAGTGCCCCGAAGCTCGGCACCGGGGCGTTCCACCATTCCGGATGCGCCGCCCGGTTCGTCGCCCGGAATCCGGCGAGCCGCGGGCACAGCGCGCAATCGGCCTCCGGGGCCGGGGGGGCGGCCGTCACGCCGGATCGGGCGAGGGCTCGTGGAACGGTTCGGCCGGCGTCGCGCGCACCGGGCGCGGCGGGCGGGGTTCCGTCTGCCGGCGGGTGAACTCGGGCGCGATCTCGGCGAGTTCCAGGAACTGGTCGGCCTGGCGGCGCAGCTCGTCGGCGACCATCGGCGGGCTGGTGCGGATCGACGACACCACCGAGACCCGCACGCCCTTGCGCTGCATCGCCTCCACCAGCCGGCGGAAATCGGCGTCCCCGCTGAACAGCACGGCGTGGTCGAGTCGCGGCGCCAGCTCCAGCATGTCGACCGCGATCTCGATATCCATGTTGCCCTTCACCCGCCGCCGTCCCATGGCGTCGGTGAATTCCTTCGCCGGCTTGGTGACCAGGGTGTAGCCGTTGTAGGCGAGCCAGTCCGTCAGCGGCTTCAGCGGCGAATAATCGTCCGTCTCCAGCAGCGCCGAGTAGTAATACGCGCGCACCACGTTGGTCTGGCGGCGGAAATACTCCAGCAGGTTGCGGTAATCCACGTCGAAGCCGAGATTGCGCGAGGCGGAATAGAGATTGGCTCCGTCGATGAACAGCGCCACGCGCTCGGTGGGCAGGAACATCATGGCGGGAACTCCTTCTTGGATCGGCGGGCCGAATGCGGCCGGAAGCGGCGCGAACCGGACCAAAACCGCTGTCCGGGGCGACCGAGCCGGCGCATCATTCCATCATCCCGGGCAAAAGTGAAATCCGCCGCCACCGCCGCGCGCACGACGCCGATTCTCATCGCCCTCGGTGCCAACCTGGTCGGTCCGAACGGCGCGCCGCCGCTGCACACCTGCCAGCGCGCCGCCGTGGCGCTCGACGCACTGCCCGGCCTGCGGCTGGCCGCGCTGTCGCGCTGGCATGTAACAGCGCCCGATCCGCCCTCCGACCAGCCGCCCTACATCAATGCGGTGGCGCTGCTGCACGGCCCCGTGGGCGATCCCGCCGCCCTGCTCGCCGCCCTGCACCGGATCGAGGCCACCGCCGGCCGCCGGCGCAGCGTGCCGAATGCTGCCCGCTCGCTCGACCTCGACATCATCGCGATCGGCGACCTGGTGCGCGCCGCGCCCGACCCGGTGCTGCCGCATCCGCGCGCGCATCTGCGCGATTTCGTGCTGCTCCCGCTGGCCGAGGTGGCCCCGGCATGGGTTCATCCCGCCCTGGGTCTCTCTGTCTCCGCCCTGATCGCGGCGCTGCCTGCGCGGCCCTTCGGGTCAGAGCGTGAAAAGCAATCGAACTTGTGAAAGAATGCCCGTCAGCCGCCAAGACCGCCCGAAAACCCGAGCAATGACACGGGCGTTCTTTCACAAACTCTCAGACCGTCTCGATCCGCAGCGCTGCGCGTAATTCCTCCGCCGCGCGCGCAAGTTCCGGCCCCAGCGCCGCCGCCTGGGCCGCCGCTTCTTCGAGGTGGCCGGCGCGCAGGCTGGCCTGGGCCGTGCGCACCCTCCGTTCCAGCGCCACCAACCCGTAGCCGCCGGCAAGCCCCGCCATCGCATGAGCGGCGGCGAGCGCCGCGGCCACCTCGCCATTGTCCGTCGCATGCCGCAGGCGGTCGAGCAAGGCGGCGAGTTCGGCCAGGCATTCTTCCGCCACCCGAGCCAGGGTGGCAGGTGCGAGGTTCTCTCGCAGTTCCGCTACGCGCGCCTCCGACAGCACGGCGTCCCGGCTCGCCACCCCGTCCGCCGCAGCGGCGGCGCGGCGAATCGCGCCGGCATGGCGTGCCACGGCCGCCAGCAGTTCTTCGCGCCCGGCCGATTTGGCCAGCACCTCTTCCATGCCCGCGAGCAGGCAGGCCGCGTAGTCCTCCGGGCTGGCGGAGCCGGTGAGGCCGACGATCGGCACCGCGCCCGCCGCTCCCGGCAGCAAACGGATGGCTCGGGTCGCCGCCAAGCCATCGAGACCCGGTAGTTGCAAGTCCATCAGCACCATGTCGTAGGCACCCCGCGCCGCGGCCGCGACCGCGGCGGCGCCATCCGCCACCGGGTGCACCGCGTGACCTTCCCGCCGGAGCAGGGCGGTCGCGACCAGCCGGTTCACCGCCACGTCCTCGGCCAACAGGATCCGCGCCCGCGCCCGCAGTCCCGCCTCGCAGGAACCAGCCGCTTCTGCCGGCGCCGACGGGGTCGGCGCCGTCTCGCTGCCGACCAGCGGCACCGTGAACCAGAACACGTTGCCCGATGCCGGCTCCGTCTGCCGGGCCGCCACGTCGACTGCGGTGCAGCCGATCTCCCCGCCCATCAGCGCCACGAGGTCGCGGCAGATAGCCAGCCCGAGGCCCACCCCGGCGGCATCCTGCCCCGGTGTGGCCAGGCGGGAGAACGGCTGGAACAGCAAGGCCCGCTGTTCCGGTGCGATCGGCGGGCCCTGGTCGGTCACGGCAACGAGCAGGACCGGCCCCGGCGCGACGCCCGCATACAGGCGCACCAGGCCGGGGCGCGAGAATTTCGCGGCGTTGGAGAGCAGGTTCACCGCGACCTGCTGCAGCCGCGCGGGATCGGCCAGAATCACGCCAGGCACGTCCGTCGCGATTTCGAGTGCCAGCGACACGCCGCGTTCGGCCGCGATCGGGCGCAGCATGTCGACCGCCCGCTCCAGCGGCCGGCGCGGGTTGCAGGGCTCGGCGTGCAGCGCCAGCCGACCGGCCTCCATGCGCGCGACGTCGAGGATGTCTTCGAGCAGCCGCAGCAGGGAGCCCCCCGCCTGGCCCATGCCGATGAGCAGCCGGCGGTACAGCGGATCGAGTGGCGCGCCCTCCAGCAGCTCGATGCCGTGCAGCAGCGCCTGCAACGGGGTGCGCAGCTCATGGCTGACCATGGCAACCAGGCGGGACTTGCCCGCCGTCGCCGCCTCGGCCGCCGCGCGCGCTTCGCGCAGCGAATCCTCGGCCCGCTTGCGTTCGGTGATATCGCTGAACAGGGTGATGAACCCCCCGTCCGGCAGGATCCGGCGTCGCAGCTCGATGCAGCGTCCGTCCGGGCGGGACCGTTCCATCCGTTCTCTGGCCGTGCCGGACTGCACGCGTGCCAGCCGGAGTGCCACCTCGACCTCCGGATCGCCGGGACCGAACTCGCCGGCCTCGGCCTGGGCCCGCAGCAGGGCGACGAACCGTTCGCCGGCCCGCAGCAACTGCGGTGGAATGCCGGCGATACCTGCGACCTGCTCGTTCCATGCCAGCAGCCGCAGGTCGGCATCGAACATGATCACGCCGTCGGGCAGTCCGGCGAGAAGGCCTTCAAGCTGGGCGGTCTTGGCATCGGCCTCGCGTTTCGCGCCGGCGAGCGCGGCGTTGACCGTCGCGAGCGCGCCACGGTCGCGGGCCAGGCGCTGCTCCCGCCGCCGCATGCTTCGGATCTCGGCCAGCACCGCCAGCGCCGCGAGCAGGATGAGGCCGGAGATGACGAGGGCGAACCGGCGGGTCTCGGCCGCCAGGGCCCGCGGTGCGCCGAGCGTCCTGGCGCGGTTTACCGCCACCACCACGGCGAGCGGATGGCTGCCCACCCGGTGGAACGCGTACAGGAACACCAGGCCGCCTGGGGTCAGCGGTCCCGTCCCCACGCCCCGCGCACCCGGTGCGCTGGCGGCCTGGAGGGCGGCAAATGTCGGCGTGCCGGCGATGTCGGCCCCGGGGGCGAGGTCGGCAGCGAGGTCCGCGGCCGACCCGCTCGCGGCCCGCACCTGCCCGGTGCCGGTGCCGACCAGCACCACGAGGCTGTCCGGCGCCAGTGCGGCCGGAAGGCCGGAGGCGAGCAAGGCGTGCACCGGCAGGACCATGACCAGCGCGCCCATCAGCGCGCCGCTGCCGATCCCGCCCGCCGGCGCGCGGAGGGCGCGCGCCAGGTCGATGTGCCAGCCGGCGCCCGGCGCCGACCGGTCTGGTTCGGCGCGGCCGATCGTCAGCCCGCGCCGCACAGTCGTATCCGTCGCGTTGCGCTGCAGGATGGCGAACGCCGCCTCGAGGCCTGGGTCCTGCCGAAGCGGGCCGGGCAGGCTCGACTGCGCCACTTTCCCCGTCGGATCGAGCAGCAACAGGCGCGCGCCGTCCGGCAACACCAGCGGTGCCCGAAACCAGGCCGCCAGGTCGAAATGGGTCGGATCGCTGCGCCAACGACGCGCCAGGAGGTGCAGCAGGACATCGGCGTCGCGCAACCGGCGATCGAGATCGGCGGCAGCTACTTCCGCCTGCGCCGCCGCGACCGAGGCGACGTGCTGCTCGGTCGCCATGCGCGCCGCCCGGATCACCCGGAAGGCGCTGGCCCAGGTGAGCGCGATCAGCAACGTTGCGAGCCCCGCGATCAAGGCCCAGGCGGCCGTCGCGCCGGCGCTGCGCCCGCCGAGCGAACTGCGATCGGCGCTGCGACGGCCCGACTGCTGCACGGTGGGAAACGCCTCCGGTTCGAGTGAAGAGAACGCCCGATCGGGAAACCCCTCGCCGGGAGCCGGCTCCGCGCGGCGCAGCCTGATCGGTGCTTACAGAAGGATCGGCCCCCAGCACAACCATGGCGCGACGCGGCGACCCCGATTCTGCGCCCCTGGTTTCAGGGAGGGTTTTTCCGCGAAGCACCCCCCCCAAATTCGCCCGGCCGGTGCGCCGGCCTCGGCGGACGCGGTCCCGGGACGGCGGCGTCCGGACGCGCCCGGCGTGCTTGCCGATCCGCCGCCCGGGTGCGAATGTCCGCCGCAATCGGCCCGGCCGCGACGCGCGGGGGGCTTCCCGCGTACCGCATTGAGGGCAGAATGGCGAAAATCAAGGTCAAGACCCCGGTCGTCGAGCTCGACGGCGACGAGATGACCCGTATCATCTGGGGGTTCATCAAGGACAAGCTGATCCTGCCCTATCTGGATATCGACCTGAAATACTACGACCTCGGGATCGAATACCGCGACCAGACGGACGACCAGGTCACCATCGACGCGGCGAAGGCGATCGCCCAGTACGGCGTCGGCGTGAAATGCGCCACCATCACGCCCGACGAAGCGCGGGTTACGGAATTCGGCCTCAAGCGGATGTACCGCAGCCCGAACGGGACGATCCGCAACATCCTGGACGGCACCATCTTCCGCGAGCCGATCATCTGCCGCAACGTCCCCCGCCTGGTGCCGCACTGGACCCGGCCGATCGTGATCGGGCGGCACGCCTACGGCGACATCTACCGCGCCGTCGAGATGAAAATCCCCGGTCCCGGCAAGGTGACCCTGACGTACCAGCCCGCCGACGGCAGCCCGGCGCAGAGTTTGGATGTGCATGATTTTGGCGAAGGCGGTGGTGCCGCGATGGCGATGCACAACACCCGTGTGTCCATCACCGGTTTCGCGCGCGCATCCTTCAACTATGCGCTGCAGCGCGGCTGGCCGCTCTATTTCTCCACCAAGAACACGATCCTGAAGGCCTATGACGGCTATTTCAAGGACATCTTCCAGGAGGTGTACGAGCAGGAATTCAAGGCGAAGTTCGACGCCGCCAAGCTCACGTACGAACACCGGTTGATCGACGACATGGTGGCCTGCGCGCTCAAATGGAACGGCGCCTATGTCTGGGCCTGCAAGAACTACGACGGCGACGTGCAGTCCGATACGGTGGCGCAGGGGTTCGGCT
This sequence comes from Acetobacteraceae bacterium, assembly GCA_035535035.1. Classification (GTDB taxonomy): domain Bacteria; phylum Pseudomonadota; class Alphaproteobacteria; order Acetobacterales; family Acetobacteraceae; genus JASHVB01. Next base: position 6,290 of record DATLQW010000068.1, on the reverse strand, counting down.
CGCTCGGGCTGATGACCTCGGTGCTCATGAGCCCCGACGGCAAGACGGTGGAATCGGAAGCGGCGCACGGCACCGTGACGCGGCACTACCGCCAGCACCAGAAGGGGCAGGAGACGTCGACCAACCCGATCGCCTCGATCTTCGCCTGGACGCGCGGGCTTGCCTATCGCGGCCAGTTCGACGGCACGCCGGACGTGACCCGGTTCGCCGAGACCTTGGAGAAGGTCTGCGTCGAGACGGTGGAATCCGGCTTCATGACCAAGGACCTCGCGATCCTGATCGGGCCGAAGGAACCGTTCCTGAACACCCAGGACTTCCTGGCGAAGCTGGACGAGAACCTGAACAAGGCGATGGCGGCGGGCTGAACCCCCCGCGCGGTCAGCCGGGCGGCGGCGTGCCGTCGCCCGGTACCGCGATCTTGCGCCAGTGCGCGGCGGAAAAGCCCTGGGCGTCCACCGGCTGGACGATCCACCCCGGCACCGCCTTTCCCTGCGTGCAATGCCACGTATAGATCGAGGCATGGCCGGCGGCGAACAGCGGCACGAACGCGGCGTCGGGGTGGCCCCGGCACCAGTTGATCGCGCCTTGGTTGTGCCGGCTGGTGTCCGCCTTGCCGCAGTTCAGGTTCGCCCCCGTCACGCAGGCGAGCACGGCGCCGTCGGCGCACCGGATCACTCCTGTCCGCACCACCATCGCCGGCGGCATGCTGGCGTGGAAGGCGGCGTTCACTGCGGGCGCCAGCGCGAGCGGGACCGGGCGTAAGGTGTCGTCGGTCGGGCCGCGGCACAGGGCGGGACCGGCCGCCGGCGCGCGCGTGCAGCCGCCGGGCGCGGCCAGCGCGATCGTCGCGAGCACGAGAGGAAGCGCGCCGCGCACGGCCGAACTCCTGCCCGTGCCGGCGCGTCCGGGCGCGAACGTGGCGCGATCCATCCGCCTCTCCCGCGGCCTTGTGCCGCCGCGGGCAGGCTACGCCGGGCGGGGGCGGCCGGCGAGGCCGCCCCGGACGCGTGCCGTCAGGCCATGGTGATCGAGCTCAGATTGACGCACCAGCTTTGCGCCGGCTCGAACCCTTTCACCTGCGGCGACAGGCCGCGCGGATTGAGGTCGTGCACCATGAACAGCCACGGCGCCTGATCCACCACGATGCTGTGCGCTTGCGCCAGCAGCTTCGTCTGCTCGGCCTGGTCGATGGTCGATTGTGCCGTCTCCAGGAGCTTGTCCACCTTGGGCATGCTCCAGTGCCCCCAGTTGAACCCGTGCGGCGAGTAGCTTTTCGAATCGAAGTAGCGGAACATTGCCGCCGGATCGACCCAGCTCAGGCTGATGTTGATGCCCTGGTCGCCGTGCGATTGCGGCGCGTCCGGCGTGCTGCGGATCGCCACCAGCATGGTGCCCCATTCCACCACGTCGAACGTCACGTCGATCCCGACCGCCTTGAAATTCGCCTGCAGGTACTCGTTCATCGGGATCGGCACCATTTGCCCCGAGCCTGCCGTGGAGATCATGATCTTCGCCTTGAGCGGCTTGCCCGGCCCGTAGCCGGCTTCCTTCAGCAGCGCCTTCGCCTTCTTGGGATCGTAGGTGTAATGCTCCTTCGGATCGCCGTAGTAGGGCGTGCCCTTGGTGTACAGCCCGTCGGCGGGGATGCCGGTGCCGTTGATCAGGGTGCATAAATTCACCCGGTCGATCGCGTAGTTCAGTGCCCGCCGCACGCGCAGATCGGCGAAGGGCGAGCCCTTGGTGACGTCGAGCACGTAGGGATAGGTATGCGGATAGGGCCACAGGCTGATGGTGAACCCGGCTGCCTTCAACGACGGGATGGCATCCGGCGCCGGCACCTCGATCCAGTCGACCTGGCCGGAGCGCAGTGCGGCCACCCGGGTGGTTGCCTCCGGCATCGGGTAGAGCACCAGCTTGTCGAGTTTCGGGATGCGCGCCGTGTCCCAGTAGTGCTCGTTGCGCGCCATCTCGACATACTGGCCCTGCACGACCTTGGTGATCTTGAACGGCCCGGTGCCGGACGGCGCCTTGGCGAACGCGGCCCAACTCTTGCCGACCTTCTCCCATTGCGTCGGGCTCGCCATCAGGATGCGGGTGAGCAGCCAGGGGAGGAAGGTGAACGGATACGATGTCGTGATGGCGACGGTCTTGTCGTCGATCTTCTCGAAGCCGGAGACCATGTAGACCGCGCCTTGCACGATCGGCGCCGCCGGCGCGTCGTACTGGGGCGATTTGTCGTCGTAGATGCGGCGCAGGTTCCAGATCACCGCATCGGCGTCGAACGCCGAGCCGTCATGGAACGTCACGCCCTGCCGGACGGTGCAGATCCAGCGCTTGATGTCCTTGGGATCCGTATGCCACTCGGTGAACAGGCCCGGCGTGATGTCGGCCGGCTTGTCGCGATTGTCCCACAGGTTCCAGTTCACGAGGCCGTCGTAGGCGGTGTAGCCGAGGAAGCGGTAGCCCTCGAAGCCGTTGTTCGGAATGCCCGTCGGGGTGGGGATGTCGGCCGCGGTCATGGCGATGCGCAGGACCTGCGGGGCGGCGGCGGCGGCGGGAAGGGCAGGGGCCGCCGCGGCGCCGGCGGAGGCGGCGATGAAGAGACGTCGGGAGAGCATACGGGGGGTTCCATCGCTGAATCGCGGCGGGTACCGCGACATGCGGTCCCGGGCACGGGGAGGCCCCGCCGGCGCAGCAAGTGCCGTGCCATGCCGTGGCCGAGTGGATTCGTTGCGGAATGCATTTGATTCCCGCGGCGACCGTCCGCGCCTGGTGCACCCCGTCCTCCGGCTGCACGACAGCAAATGCCGGGTGGGCCGGTCGGTCGAGGTGGAGGGCGGGCGAGGAGACGGGAAGGGGGCGCCCGGGCGCGACGGAATGACGACGAATTGGGCGGGCCAGCCGAACCTGCCTAGATTATGGCAGTCCCCCTGTCCCGGACGGGTACGCGTGCCGCGTTCTCCGGCCGCATGTCGGAGCGGACTCTCCCTGCTCCTGACGAATAGTTTGAAAAATACGCCGATCTTATGGGCGCGCTCCGGGCAAACAAGACGTTTTCACCGTCAAATGCCCATTTTATAGGCTATATTTTCTCTGGACGAGGCGAAAACTTGTGCTAACCATGGGCATACGTGCTGCATCGCAGCATGTCGCCCGAGGCTCGCCCACGATGCTCCTGTTCGCCGCCCGCCGCCTGCTGCTCGCGATTCCCGTCCTGCTCGGCGTCTCGCTGGTGGTCTTCATCCTGGTCCACCTCGCGCCGGGCAACCCGATCGATATGCTGCTGCCGCCGGAAGCCTCCGCGCGGGTCATTGCGCAGGTGAAGGCCGCGTTCGGCTTCGACAAGCCGCTGTATATGCAATACCTGCTCTGGCTGCGCAGCGCGGTCACGGGCAATTTCGGCGTCTCCATCTTCAACGCCTCGCCGGTGCTCGGGCAGTTGTTCGTGGCGCTGGGCAACACATTCATCCTCGCGGTGCTGGCCGGGGCGGTCGGGTTCTCGCTCGGCATCGCGCTCGGGCTGGTGGCGGCGCTGCACCACGGACGCTGGCCGGACAAGCTTTGTTCCGCCATCGCCACCACCGGGGTCAGCCTGCCGAACTACTGGGTGGCGATCGTGCTCGTGCTGTTCACCGCGGTGCTGCACACCTGGTTGCCGGCGCAGGGGATGGGGCCGGACCAGGTGCCGCTGTGGGATCGCGGGCAATATCTGATCCTGCCGGTCGTTTCGCTGGCGCTGATTCCCATGGGCGTGATCGGGCGGCTGGTGCGCGCGACCGTGCTGGAAGTGCTCGGGCAGGAATTCGTCGGTGCCCTGCGCGCCAAAGGCCTCGGACGCGGGCCGATCATCCGCCACGTCTGCAAGAACGCCGCAGCCCCGGTGCTGGCGCTGATGGGGCTGCAGTTCGGCTATCTGCTCGGCGGCTCGATCCTGGTGGAAACCGTGTTCAACTGGCCTGGCTCCGGCTACCTGCTGAACCTCGCGATCTTCCGCCGCGACATCCCCGTGCTGCAGGCGACGGTGGTGGTGCTCGCTGCGTTCTTCGTGCTGCTCAACCTGCTGGTCGACATCGTCCAGGCGGCGATCGACCCGCGGCTGCGGCGCTGAGCGGAGGCGCGCCGATGCTCGATGCCGCCATCGCCCCGGAAATCACCTTGGTCGCGCAGGTGCAACCGCGCCCGCAGGGCTACTGGCGTTCGGTCGGGCGCAAGCTGCGACGCGATCCGGTCACCATCGCCTTCGGTGTCGTGCTGCTCGCGATCGTTTGCATCGCGGTGTTCGCCCCGCTGGTCGCCGGCGCCAACCCGTCCACCGGTAGCATCCTGCACCGACTGGCGCCGATCGGCACGCCGGGGCACTGGCTCGGCACCGACGAGAACGGGCGCGACATGTGGGCGCGGCTTTGCTACGGCGGGCGGCTGTCCCTGCTCGCCGGCGTCGTGCCGGTGGCGGTGGCGCTCGTCATCGGCGGGCTGCTCGGCGTGATCGCGGGCTACGCTGGCGGGTTCGTGAATGCGCTCATCATGCGCATCATGGACGTGTTCTACGCCTTTCCCTCCGTGCTGCTCGCGATCGCGATCTGCGGCGTGCTGGGCAACGGGCTTACGAACGTCATCCTGGCGCTGTCGATGGTGTTCATCCCGCCGCTTGCGCGCATCTCCGAGACCGTCACCGCGCAGGTGCGCCGGCTCGATTTCGTCGAAGCCGCGCGCGCCTCCGCCAGCAGCCCGGCGCAGGTGATCCGCCACCACGTGCTGGCCAACGTGCTCGGGCCGATCATGGTCTATGCGACCAGCCTGATCAGCGTCTCCATCATCCTGGCTTCAGGTTTGAGCTTCCTCGGCCTCGGCGTGGTGCCGCCGACGCCGGAATGGGGCGTGATGCTGAATGCCCTGCGCGAGGCGATCTACGTGCAGCCCTACGTCTCCGCCCTGCCCGGGGTGATGATCTTCCTGACGTCCATGTGCTTCAACCTGCTCAGCGATGGGTTGCGCAACGCCATGGACGTGAAGCTGAACCCATGAGCGCCGCCATGCCCCAAGCCCTCGACCCGCGCGATCGCGGCGGCGCCGCTCAGCCGCTGTTGATCGTCGAAGGCCTGCACAAGCACTTCCCGATCCACGGCGGACTGCTCGGCCGCCGCCAGGCGACCGTACACGCGGTGGACGACGTGTCGTTCTCGGTTCGCAAGGGCGAAACCCTCGGCATCGTCGGCGAATCCGGTTGCGGCAAATCCACCACCGCGCGACTGCTGATGCGGTTGATCGAACCCGACGCCGGGGCGGTCGTTTTTGACGGCGAAACGGTCGGCTCGCGCACCGGCATCGCGGTCAACGCGATGCGCCGGCAGATGCAGATGGTGTTCCAGGACAGCTACACCTCGCTCAATCCGCGCATGACCATCGCCGAAAGCATCAGCTACGCCCCGCGCATCCACGGCCTCGCCCGCGCCGCTGCGAACGCGCGCGCCGATGGGCTTTTGGCGCAGGTCGGGCTCGATCCGGCCCAGTTCGCGCGTCGCTACCCGCACGAGCTTTCCGGCGGCCAACGCCAGCGGGTGAACATCGCCCGCGCGCTGGCGCTCGATCCCAGGCTGGTCATTCTGGACGAAGCGGTTTCCGCCCTCGACAAATCGATCGAGGCGCAGGTCCTGAACCTGCTCACCGACCTCAAACGCCGGCTCAACCTCACCTACGTGTTCATCTCGCATGATCTCAACGTCGTCGAGTTCATCAGCGACCGCGTGCTGGTGATGTACCTCGGCCAGGTGGTCGAAACCGGACCGGTCGACGCCATCTACGCCCGCCCGCGCCACCCCTACACACGCGCCCTGTTCGCCTCCAAACCCACGCTCGATCCCGACCGCCGCACCACCGAACCCCCCCTGGCCGGCGACCCGCCGAACCCGATCGACCCCCCCTCCGGCTGCCGCTTCCGAACCCGCTGCGCCTTCGCCGCCCCTACCTGCGCCGAAACCACCCCCCGCCTCGCCCCCCCACTGCCAGGCCCCGTCAGCCGCCCCCCCGATGACCCCCTCCACCGCGTCGCCTGCATCCGCGCCATCGCCCAGGCGGGCGGGGACGGCCTCGATGCGTGACACCATGCGGTGGCGTGGGAGCATGGCAGGGGGCAAGGCCAGGGGGCGCTGCCCCCTGGACCCCCGCCAAGGGCAGCGCCCTTGGAACGCATCTATTGGTTCCGTGCGGGTGGGGGGTGTCGCGCGTGGGCGTGGGGCGGCGAGATGGCTGGGGCGCCGGCAGGGACAGGGCGCATCGGCGCCCTGTCCCTG
>DATLQW010000067.1:0-2721 GCA_035535035.1 Acetobacteraceae bacterium | reverse complement strand
ATCGATCCGGCGCCGGGCGGGGTCAGGAAATACGTCGCATGACCCGCCCAATGCCCGAATGTAGTGTTACTCGGCGAAAATCTGCCGCACACATTGCTGATATTGCAGAAGTTTTTTTAGTGAGTGTCAAAGATGGGTTAGGGATTCGTCACCGCCTCGCGACGCCGCGCGTCGCCAGGCACCGCACCGGCGCCAAAACGCCTCCGCGTACCTCAGTCCCCCTCCGCCGCAATCCCACTCCAGCACTCGGCCAGCCCCAACCCCCGCACGCGGATGCCGTTCGGCAAGGTCGCCGCGTAGGACTGGTGATGGTGGCCATGCACGATCCAGCGCGCACCCCCCTGTCCCGCCAGTTCGTCAATCACCGTAAAGCCGTGCCGGTGCGACGACGGCGCCTCATGCGTCACCAGCACGTCGAACCGCGCCCGCCGTAAGCGCTCGAAATCCTCCGGGAAGATCGTGTCGCGATGCCATAGCGGCAGGCCACCCCGCCAGTGCTCCGCCGCCGGCAGCGCGCGCAGGAACTCGGCCCGAGTGAGAAACCGCGGCTGCGCACACTCCACCGGATGCCAGACGCGCGGCTTGAACACGCCGGACAGTCCGGCGATCCGCACGCCACCCACCTCCACCACAACCCCGCCGATATCGCCCCCCGGATGCGCGCCCACCAGGTTGTCGTAAGTCCGCTCGCTGTCGGTGTCGCGATTCCCGAGGATCCAGCGCAACTCCCACCCAACCGCCAGCACCGGAGCCAGCAGGTCCGGCAGCGGCGCATCGCATTCGCAGTCGCCGAGCAATACCAGCGTGCCCGGCGGCAATGCGGCGCAGGCGCGCAGAAGCCGCGCGAAATTGCGGTGCGGGTCGCCGGCGAAAACGATCGGATGCGCGCTCATGCCGCGTCCAGCATTGCGCATCGCGGCCAACCTCTGCAACGCTCACGGGCACGCCTCGGTATTATGTGGCAACGGCCGCCCGGCACATGTGCCCCGTGGCCAGAACCGTCATCCTGCTCGAAGTTCCTGGTGGCGGTTGCTGCATAATACCGCATTCTTCCCCTCGCTCACGGGGAGGGGGAAATATTGCGGCATCGTGACATGCGGACGGAGCAGACCCGGCCACGCGAGTCCGGTCCGCGCCTGACCCGCTACCCCAAAAACTCCCGCAGCAATGTCTCGATCCGCACCGGCTGCTCCAGCACCGACGCGTGCCCCGCCTGCGGAATAAGCTCCAGCCGCGCGCCGGCGATCGTGTCGCGCAGCCAGTGCGCCGCGTCCTTGAACGCCTGGCTCTCGTCGGCGCCGCACACCACCAGCGTGGGCGCCGTGATACGCGGCGCCAGATCGCGCAGGTCGGCCGCGCCGAGCGCCTCGCAAGCCAGCGCATAGCCCTCGCCGCTGCACGCGCGGAACGTGTCGCGCACCAGCCGCACAGCCGGTGGGTCGGCGGCGACGAAGCCGGGCGTGAACCAGATCTTCTCGATCATCGGCAGCAGCGACGCCGCGCCGTCCTTGCGCGCGGCGGCGGCGCGCACCACCCACATGGCCCGCGCCTCGTCGGTGTAGCGCGGCGTGGTGTCGCACAGCACCAGCCGGTCGGTCATCCCGGGCTCGGTGGCGGCGAAGCACTGCGCCACCAGCCCGCCGAGCGAGATGCCCATGATGTGCGCCTTGGCGATGCCCTCGCGCCGCAGCACGCCGGCAAGCTGCGCCGACAGCTCCTCGATGCCGTATGGCGCGGCTGGCAACGGCGTCTCGCCATGGCCGGGCAGGTCGTAGGAGACCAGCGTGTACTTGTCGGCCATGCCGCCGAGACAATCCCACAAATGATGGGTCATGCCGAGACAGTGCATCATGACCAGTGCCGGTCCGCGGCCCGTGCGGTGCAGGCGGATGCCGGCCGGGTCAAGCGGTTGGGTCTTGCGTTCGCTCATGGGTTTCCTCGTTGCGGGCAGGCGGCTCGTTCCGGAGCCGGCGGATCGGCCGCCCGGCGACGCGCATTGCATAGCGCCGCCCAGGCCCACGCGAAAGCGCCTGGTGCCCTGTGACACTCATGGCGCGGAGGAAGAGCCGGGGGGTCGAGCGACGTGAATGGCTGTGCCGCGTGTGGCCTGGCACGGGATTTTCGGTCGGCACGAATCAGGATAGCGGGGCCAGCCATGCTCCGGCCCCTTGCGTCAGGCGTGAAAGTGTTGGCGGTCCCGGGCAGCGTGCCCAGGCAGCGGGAGGCCTGGTCGGCGGACCGGTGCCGAGACGCACAAAACCCTGCCGCCATGACGCAGGCAACCATGAAGCGGGCAACGGGACATGCGCGGCTTCGGCGGCCTCCGCATCCGGTGCCGGAGCGTCCGCAACCTCCTGCCGCGCCAGCAGCAATGCCATCGCGGTGGCTGCCGGCGTCGCCGCGGGCAACCCGATCATGCCGGGCACGACATTGGGGTTTTCCCACCATTGCAGCCCCCACGGCGGGTCGCCGGCGCGGAACCGCTCCAGGCTGCCGCCAAACGCCACGATGGTGCGGGCCAAGTACGGCCAGTCCGCATGCCCCGGCCCGATGCCGCGGCGGAGGCACATCCAGGCGATGGCGTTGCCGAACGCGCCGCGGACCGACGCGGCCTCGGCCTGCGTCGAGCCCGCCGGCAGGTCCGGCCGATCCTGCCACCATGCGGACAGCCGGCCGGAGCGGAGCAGGCGAAGGGCGTTCAAAGGCTCCAGGAGGAAGCAG
>DATLQW010000066.1:0-44555 GCA_035535035.1 Acetobacteraceae bacterium | reverse complement strand
CCCAGGCCGTGCCGCCCTATGTCATTTTCCACGATACCGTCCTGCGCGAGATCTCCGCCGTCCGCCCCGTCGGGCTGGACGAATTGGGTGAGATCAAGGGGGTCGGCGCCTCCAAGCTTGCGCGCTACGGGACCGCCGTGTTGGCGCTGGTGGCCGCCGCGCCGTGAGTGATGGGCCCCCTGGCGGCCCCGCCGCGCCGTTCGACCGCGCCGCCGTGCGTCGCCACCGCGACCGTGCCGCCGCGCGGGTGGGCGCGGTCGCCGACCTGCTGGGCGGGCTGGCGGAGCGGTTGCTCGACCGGCTGGACGACACCACGCGGCGCTTCACCACCGCGCTCGACCTTGGTGGACGCGGCGTGGTCGCTCCCCTGCTCGCCGCACGCGGCATCGGTTGCGTCAGTTGTGACCTGTCTTTGCCGATGGCCGCGCGCAATCCGCGCCCGGCGGTGGTCGCGGACGAAGAATACCTGCCGTTCGCGCCCGGCAGCTTCGATCTGGTCGTGGCCAGCTTGTCCTTGCACTGGGTCAACGACCTGCCCGGCACCTTGATCCAGTTGCGTCACACATTACGTCCCGGCGGATTGTTGCTGGCGAGCCTTCCGGCGCTCGGCACCCTCGGCGGACTGCGTACGGCGCTGACCCGGGCGGAGGCGGCCGTGAGCGGCGGCGCCGCACCGCGGGTCGCGCCGTTCCCGGACCTCAGCGACTGCGCCGGCCTGCTGCAGCGCGCCGGCTACGCGTTGCCGGTTGCCGACGTGGAAGACGTGGACTTGAGCTATGCCGATCCGATGACGTTGGTCTCGGATCTGCGCGCCGCGGGGGAGACCAATGCCCTGGCCGAGCGCGACCGGCGCATCCCGCCGCGCGCGCTGTTCGCCGCCGGCCTGGCGGGTGCGGCGGGGACGGACGGGCGGGTGGCGGTACGGCTGCGGCTCGCGGTGCTGACCGGCTGGGCGCCGGAATAGGGCCCGCTGCCGAGGCTCGCATAACCGCAATATGAAGAAAATTGCCGGTTGACGCAACTCGGGGTGTCTGTCAACCTCGTTTCCTATACTAAAAACGGGTGGCTCCATTGTGCGGGGCACACACGAGACCATCTAGGGAACAGGAGACGAACCATGAACGGCGTTGGCCGGAGATCGGTGATTCGCGGCTCCCTCGGATTGGCGGCGGCCGGGGCGTTGGCGCGTCCATATATCGCCAACGCCGCGGCCAAGACCGCGACGGTATGGTGGGCCCAGGGGTTCGTCCCCGAGGAAGACGCCTCGTTCAAGCAAATGGTCGCCGACTACGAGAAGGCGAGCGGCAACAAGATCGACTACAGCATCCTGCCGTTCGTGGCGCTGGGCCAGAAGATGGTCTCCGCCTTGCAGACGGGTGACACGCCGGATGTGATCTCGTACGATGGGATCCAGACCACCCTGGTGCTGAACGCCTGGAACGACAAGCTGGTCGACGTGAGCGACGTGGTGGCGACCCAGCAGGCGCATTTCACCAGCACCGCCCTGCTTTCGACGAAGCTTTACAACAAGACCGAGAACAAGCGTGCGTTCTATGCGGTCCCCTACAAATGCGCCTCCGAGCCGTTCCACGTCTGGTCCGACCTGGTCGAGAAGGCCGGCTACAAGATGTCGGATATCCCAAACACCTGGGATAAGCGCTGGGATTTCTTCAAACCAATGCAGGCCAAGTTGCGTGCCCAGGGCATGCGCAATGTCTATGCCTTCGGCCTGCAGATGACGACCAACGGGCCGAGCGACGGCAACAACGTGTTCCATGGCTTCCTGATCGCCAACGGCGGTCAGGGGCTGGTTACCCCGGACGGCAAGATCCATCTCGCTGATCCGCAGGTGAAGGAGGCGGTGATCAAGACGATCACGTATATCACCACAGCCTACAAACAGCATTACACCCCGCCGGGGGCGATCAGCTGGAACGACGCCGACGACAACAACGGGTTCCACTCCAAACTGTTCGTGATGGATTTCGACGGCACGATCTCCACCGAGCTCGCGATGATCCACCGTCCGAAGGACTACAACGCGTGCGTCACCATGGGCCTGCCGCTCGGCAACGACGGCAAGCCGATCCCGGCCATGGTCGGCGTGATCGGCGGCTTCATCCCCAAGGTCGCGAAGAACATCGTGGTTGCCAAGGACTTCATGAAATTCGTCATCCGTCCGGAGGTCAATAACAAATACCTGAAGGCGGGGCTGGGCCGCTGGGTGCCGGTGTTCCCGGAACTCACGCAGACCGATCCGTTCTGGCTGCACTCCAAGGACCCGCATCGCGCCCCCTACATCGAGGAGACGCTGACCGGTCCGTCGATCCCCGATTACCTCGCCTATACTCCCGCCTATGCCGAAGTCGAGGCCCAGCAGATCTGGGGGCAGTCCTACGCCGACGTGTACAAGAACGGCATGACACCGACAGCCGCGGCGGAGAACGCGTTCAAGCAAATCGAGGCAATCTTCGCCAAATACCCGATCGCCTAGGAGGGGCGAACGTCATGGATGGCAGCAGCGCCCGAGTTATCGGGATCGGCCAGCCGATCGTCGGACGGTCCGTCGTTCGGTATACTTGGCGGGCCGGTCTGCAAGGACCGGAGCTGATCTGGGCGCTGGCCTTCCTGGTACCCTATTTCGCGACCTTCCTGCTCTTCGTCGTCTATCCGATTGCCTACGGGCTGTGGATGGGCAGCAATCCAGCCCTCTATACCCAGTTGTTCTCGGATCCGATCTACCAGGAGACGGTAGTCAACACGCTGATCTTTGTGGTCATCGGCGTGAACCTCCGAATGCTCCTGGCGCTGGGGCTGTCGGGATTCTTCATGCGCCGCGAGTGGTGGATCAAAGGCCTGCTGATGGTCTTCATCTTGCCCTGGGCCGTGCCGGCGCTGCCCACCTTCCTGTCGATCCACTGGATGCTGAACGGCGACTGGGGGCTGCTCAACAACCTGATCTGGGACGTGTTCCATGTGAATGGTCCGTCCTGGCTCGATCAGCGCTGGCTCGCGCTGTGGTCGGACGTCATCGCCTATGTCTGGAAATGGCTGCCGTTCTGGACCGTGATCCTGCTCGCCGGCCGGATGGCGATCCCGAAGGACCTGTACGAGGCGGCGGAAATCGACGGGGCCACCGGGCTCGGCCGCTTCGCGCATATCACATGGCCGCTGCTGGCCAATCTCTATCTCGTATCCACCCTGCTCGGGCTCCTGTTCACGCTCGGTGACTTCACCACCGTCTATTTCGTCTCCGGCGGCGGGCCGGCAAACTCGACCCAGGTGCTGGCAACGCTCGGGATCCGCGATGCGTTCGTCATGTCCCAGCCGCGGCTCGGCGTCGCGGCGGTGATGTCGGCGATTCCGGTCCTGATCCCGCTGGTGATATGGCTGATGCGGCGGGTGCGCGCCGCGGGGGTGGAACGATGAGCGCCGCTCTCACGACTGCCCGCAAGCCGAACTACCGGCTGCGCGGCTTAGCGACGGAGACCGGCGCAGTGCTGCTCGGCATCGTGCTGGTGATCTGGTCGCTCGGACCGATCTATCCGATGGTGATGGTGGCACTCGATTCCCACGACGACGTGTTCAGCACCCATATCTTCCCGCCGTCGCCCACCTTGCACAGCTTCTGGATCGTCGTCACGCAGGGCTACTGGTACCTCTCGTCTTTCTGGCACCAGTTCGCCAACAGCTTCTATGTCGGCTTCGCCACGACGGCCCTGACCTTGCTGATAGGCTCGCTCACCAGCTTCGTGATCGGCCGGATGCGCCTCCACGGCGGCTGGGTTGTGAGCAACATGGCGCTGGTGACCTATGTCATCCCCGCCTCCTTCGTGGCGATCCCGTTCTACCGGATCATGCAGATCTACGGCTGGGGCAACAGTCTGTGGTCGGTGATCGCGGCCTACGTCGCCTTCACGACACCCTATGCCATCTTCGTCTTGCAGCAGTATTCGGTATCGATTCCGATCGAGCTCGACGAATCGGCACGGATCGACGGCGCGTCTCCGTGGCAGGTCTATACGCGGATCTACCTGCCGTTGATGGCGCCGGCCCTGGTCGCGGTGGGCACGTTCGCCCTGCTGCTGGCATGGAACGACTACCTCTATCAGTTCCTGCTGCTGTCGTCGAAGCGGAACATGACGGTGGCGGTGGTGCTGGCGCAGTTCCTCAACAGCGACGAGGCTCCGTGGAACTACATGATGGCGACCGCCATCATCTATTCGATCCCGCCGATCGTCGCCTACTATGCCTTCCGCCGCTACATGACCTCGGGGCTGACCATGGGCGGGGTGAAGGGCTGACCTACAGCAACTGGATCAGTTGCGCCTTCAGATACGCGGTTTCCGGCAACGCCGGATGCACCGGATGATCGGACCCCGCGCCGGTGGTGGCCAGGATCCGCCCCGGCCGGCGCGCGCGCTGCAGCCCGTCCGCGATCCGTCCCGCCCACGTATCGAGCGGCGCATGGTGGCTGCACGAAGCGACGAACAGGAACCCGCCGGGCGCGACCAGCGCCGCCGCCAGCCGCGCCATCCGGCCGTAGGCGCGCAGCCCGGCGTCGGCATCCTTGCGGGTGCGCGCGAAGGCCGGCGGATCGCAGATCACGATGTCGAACCGGTCGCCGGCGGCCGCGTGCGCGGCCATGATGTCGAACGCGTCGCCCCGGCTGGTCGCGACCGCCGCGCCCACCAGGTTCAGCGCCGCCGCGGCCTCCGCCTGCGCCAGCGCGGGCGCGGAGCTGTCCACCAGCCGCACGGACGCCGCACCGGCCGCGGCGCAGCGGACCCCGAAGCCGCCGGTGTGGCAGAACACATCCAGCACCGACGCGCCGGACGCGAGCGCCGCCACACGATCGCGGTTGCCCCGCTGGTCGAAGAACCAGCCGGTCTTCTGGCCTGCGAGCAGATCGACCGGGAACCGGACGCCCGCTTCCTGCACGATCACCGGCCCCGGTTCGCCGTGCAGGACGGAAATCACCTCGTCCAGCCCTTCCAGCCGGCGGGCGCCGCTGTCGTTGCGGGCGACGATCGCGCGCAAGGGCAGCTCGGCCAGCAGCGCGTCGCGCAGGGTGTCCAGCAGCCGGTCCATGCCGGCGACGTTGACCTGCACCACCGCCACATCGTCGTAGCGATCGACGATCAGCCCGGGCAGGTAGTCGGCCTCGGCGTGCACCAGGCGGTGGAACGGGCTGTCGCAGATCCGCGCGCGCAGCGCGATCGCGTCGCGCAGCCGGGCACGGAACCAGCCGGTATCGATCGCGGCGTCCGGATCGCGGTCAAGCAGGCGCACGGCGATCAGGCTATGCGGGTTGTACATCGCCACGCCGAACCGCAGCCCGCCGTCGCCTTCCAGCCGCACCAGGCTGCCCGGCTCCAGCCTTTGCGGCACCACTTCGTTGCTGTAGGCCCAGGGCGCGCCGGCACGCAGTCGCCGCCCCTGACCGGGGTGGAGCTTCAGGACCGGCCGGGAACTGCTCACACCCGTTCGAAGATCGCGGCGATCCCCTGCCCGCCACCGATGCACATCGTCACCAGCGCGTAACGGCCCTCGATACGGCGCAGCTCGTACAGCGCCTTCACCGTCAGCATCGCCCCCGTCGCGCCGACCGGATGACCCAGCGAAATCCCCGACCCGTTCGGATTGGTCTTTTCCGGATCGAATCCGAGGTCCTTCGCCACCGCGCAGGCCTGCGCCGCGAACGCCTCGTTCGATTCGATCACGTCCATCTGATCGAGCCGCAGTCCCGCGCGGGCCAGCACGCGGCGGGTCGCCGGCACCGGCCCGATCCCCATGATCCTGGGATCGACCCCGGCATGGGCATAGGCGACCAGCCGCCCGAGCGGCGTCGCGCCGCGTTTGGCCGCGGTCGCGCCCTCCATCAGCACCACCGCCGCGGCGCCGTCGTTGATGCCCGATGCGTTGCCCGCGGTCACCGTGCCGTCCTTGCGGAACACTGTGCGCAGCTTGCCGAGGTCTTCGGCCGTCGTCTCGGGGCGCGGATGCTCGTCGGTGTCGAACACCGTCTCCCCCTTGCGGGTCTTCAGGCGCACCGGAAGGATCTGCTCCTTGAATCGCCCTTCGCGGATCGCTCGGCCGGCGCGGCGATGCGATTCCACCGCCAGCGCGTCCTGCGCGTCGCGGGTGATCTGGTGCGATTCAGCAAGGTTCTCGGCGGTCTCGCCCATGTGGATGTGGTGGAACGGGTCGTGCAGCGCAGCCAGCATCATGTCGACCATGGCGGTATCGCCCATGCGCGCCCCCCAGCGCACGCCCTGCGCCAGGTAGGCCGCACGGCTCATGCTCTCCGCCCCCGCGCCGACGGCGATCTCGGCATCGCCGAGCAGGATGGATTGCGATGCCGACACGATCGCCTGCAGTCCCGAGCCGCACAGCCGGTTCAGAGTCAGCGCCGGCGCGGCCTCGCTCACGCCGGCGCCCAGCGCGGCGACCCGGGCGAGGTACATGTCCTTGGCTTCGGTATGGATCACGTTGCCGAACACGACGTGATCGACCTCGTTCCCCGCCACGGCGGCACGCGCCAGCGCCTCGCGCACGACCTGCGCGCCGAGTTCGGTGGGCGGCACGTCCTTCAACGCGCCGCCGAAATCTCCGACCGGGGTGCGTACGCCGGAAACGACCAGGACTTCGCGTGCCATGTGGGTCTCTCCTGCCGCGGATGGAGCGGGTGCTGTGACATGGCGCCCGGGCGGAGGCAAGCGGCGGCCGGTGCGTTCGGGCCACATGCGATCGCCCTGGGTTTGACACCCCGCGGCGCCGGCGGCGATGCTCTGCCAGGCCGCGCGCCTGCGCGGCCGGGGGAAACGCGGAACCGGGCCATGACCAGCGGCACGCTCATCACCATCGCCGGCCCCGTGCGTGCGGGCGGCTCCGCAGCGCCTGCCCGAACCCGCGGCCGCCGCCTCCCGCACCGCACCATCGGAATTGCATGACCCAGCACGACGACGACACCTACGACTTCATCGTCACCGGCGCCGGCTCGGCCGGCTGCGCGGTGGCCGCGCGCCTGTCGGAATCCGGCCGCTATCGCGTGCTGCTGCTGGAAGCCGGGATGCGCGACCGCAATCCGTGGGTGCACATCCCGCTCGGCTACTCGAAGCTGTTCAACGATCCCACCCACAACTGGATGTTCGATTCGGAACCGGAGCCGAACCTGAACGGGCGCGTGATGTACCAGCCGCGCGGCAAGGTGCTGGGCGGCACCAGCGCGATCAACGGCATGATCTATATGCGCGGTAACCACGCCGACTACGACCAGTGGCGGCAGATGGGCTGCGAGGGCTGGGACTGGGACTCCGTCCTCCCCTACTTCCGCCGCGCCGAGGACCAGGCGCGCGGCGAGAGCGCATACCACGGCGTCGGCGGCCCGCTGCACGTGTCCGATCAGCCGCAGCGCTGGGAACTGGCGGACGCGCTGCTTGCGGCTTGCATCCAGGCCGGCATCCCGCCCAACAATGATTTCAACGGCGCACGGCAGGAAGGCGCCGGCTATTACCAGACCACCACCAAGGACGGCCGCCGCTGGAGCAGCGCCACCGCCTACCTCCTGCCCGCGCGCAACCGCGCCAACCTCGTCGTGCAACCCGAAGCCCACGCCACACGCCTGCTGATCGAGGACGGGCGCGCCGTCGGCGTCGCGTATCTGACCCCGGGCGGCCCGCGCACCGCGCGCGCCCGCGGCGAGATCGTCGTCTCCGGCGGCGTCTACGGTTCCCCGCACCTGCTCCTGCTGTCGGGCATCGGCCCGGGCGCGCATCTGTCGGCGATGGGCATCCCGGTCGTGCGCGACCTCGCCTCAGTCGGGGCCAATCTGCACGAGCATTTCAACAGCTACATCACCTACCGCTGCACCAGGCCGATCACCCTGAACGAGCTTGACCGCAGCGCCTGGCGCAAGCTCAAGGCCGGGGCGGAATACATGCTGCACCGGAAAGGGCCGATGGCGGGCAACGGTCTGTATGTCGGCGCCTTCGTCGCCAGCGATCCGGCGCTGGAACGCCCCGATCTGCAGATCAACACCTTCGCCTGGAGCGTGCTGGAACGCACGCGCCACGGCATCATGACCCATCCGTACCCCGGGTTCTCGATCAGCCCGGTGCATCTGCGCCCCGAGGGCCGCGGCACGGTGCGGCTGAAATCGCCCGATCCGCTGGCACCGCCGGAAATCCGCTTCAACTTCCTCGCCACGCCCTACGACATGCAGGCGATGCTGGCGGGGATGCGCTGGGCGCGGAAGATCGCGCAGCAGCCGGCGCTCGCGCCCTATATCGCGGCGGAGACCCTGCCGGGGCCGCAGGTCGCCTCCGACGCGGCGCTGGAGGCGGATATCCGGGCGCGCGGCGTGTCCAACCTGCATCCCGTCGGTTCGTGCCGGATGGGCCACGGCACGGATTCGGTGGTCGATCCGCGCCTGCGCGTGCACGGCATCGCCGGGCTGCGCGTGGCCGACGCCTCCATCATGCCGCAGATCGTCGCCGGCAACACCAACGCCCCCTCGATCATGATCGGCGAGAAGGCCGCCGCCATGGTGCTGGAGGACGCGCGCGCCGGCACGCGCCCGCTCGTCACAGCAGGCTAAGCTGCGCCGGCGCCCCGGCCACGGCGGCCCCGGGCACCGCGAAGCGGGAGCAGTCGAGCCCGGCGCGAGCATTGGACAGTTTCCACTGCCGTGCGGCGCGGGCGAAGCGGCGGGCGAGCAGGTCGGCGTAGACGCCGGAGCCCTTCATCCGCGCGTGGAACCGCGGGTCCGACAGCTCGCCGCCGCGGGTTTCCCGGATCAGGTTCAGGACGTGGCGCGCGCGGTCAGGGGCGTGTTCCGCCAACCAGTCCTGGAACATCTCCCGCAGCTCGTGCGGCAGGCGCAGCAGCACATAACCGGCGGAGCTGGCGCCGGCCGCCGCGGCGGCCTGCAGGATGCGTTCCAGCTCGGCATCGTTCAGTCCGGGGATCATCGGCGCGGCCATCACCCCCGTGGGCACGCCCGCCTGCGCCAGGGCCGCGATGGCCGCCAGTCGGCGCGCCGGCGTCGCGGCGCGGGGTTCCATCCGCCGCGCCAGGCCGGCATCCAAGGTGGTGACCGACAGGCACACCCGCGCCAGCCCGCGCGCCGCCATCGGCGCCAGCAGGTCGAGGTCGCGCAGCACTCCGGCGGACTTGGTCACGATCGTGACCGGATGGTTGAACCGGTCCAGCACCTCCAGCACCGAACGCGTCAGCTTCAGGGTGCGATCGACCGGCTGATAGGGATCGGTATTGGTCCCGAGCGCCAACGGAAGCGGCGTGTAGCCCGGCTTGCGCAGCTCCTTTTCCAGCAGCGCCGCGACGTCCGGCTTGAACACCAGCTTGGTCTCGAAATCGAGGCCGGGCGAGTAGCCGAGATAGGCGTGGGTTGGCCGCGCGTAGCAGTAGATGCAGCCGTGCTCGCAGCCGCGGTACGGGTTCACCGCGCGGTCGAAGCCGATGTCCGGCGAGGTGTTCCAACTGATCGCCGAGCGGGTGGCGTCGCGGATCAGGGTGGTGGCGAGCGGCGGCAGACTCTCGGTCCCGGCCTCCATCGTGTCCCAGCCGTCGTCGAACGGGCTCGCCGTCGCGCTGTCGTAGCGGCTCGGCGGGTTGGACACGGCGCCGCGGCCGCGCCGGGCGAGCGGCGGGAGCGGCGCGTCGGGCGCCGGATCGGGCAGACCGGCCCGCTCGAGCGCGGCCAGCGCCTCCCGGTCCAGGCCGGCGGCGTCATCGACCAAGGAAGCGTGAGACGGCACCCGGCGTCCCTGCCCCGGCGGGGCCACGGGCGGCGTGGGCGGACGGCTGGCTGTCTGGGCGTGTGGCATGACGAGGGTCCTCGCCGGTTCGCACGCACTGTGCCGCGCCGCCGCTCCGCCGTCAAGAACAATTAGGGAACAGACGGGAACAATCAGAGAGGGGGCGGACCATTCAGCCCTGGGTGGACAACGAATCCCCCAGCAGCGGCATCATGCTGCGGTGCCCGACCCCGAAGCCGCCCGCCGCGGAGGCGAGCGAACCGAGATCCCCGCCGCTCAGCAGCAGCACCGCACGCGGCCCGCAATTATTTGGACCCGTGCTGGTGGGGCCGCCCGCCCAATGGGCGCGGTAACGGTCGTGCTCGCCGGGCATGGCAGCCTCGACCACGAGGCTGCCATGGGTCTTGGCCATGATACGTGAATCGAGCTGGCAGGCCGTCGTGCCACCCGGACCGACCCTGGTGGCGGTGAACGCCACCTCCGGCGCCAGCGCCGGGCTCGGGGTGGCAAAGCTCACGATGTCGCCGACGCCGGGGCCCCAATGATCCGCCGCCTGTGCCAGGCGGATCATGCTCAAGGTCATCACGCCCAGTGCAAGCACCAAGCCGTAGGCCCACAAAGGCGTGGGCGCCGTCGTTCCGTTCCGCTTCGTACTCATCGTCCGTTCCGCACCTGCTCGCAGCCCAACCAACCAAACACGAATGGCGGTGGGGCGCGTTGATCTCGATCAAACCGGTTGGCGATCGATCCCGGTGCTGGAAGTGAAGGCCTCCACGTCACCCCGGGTCGGCAGCGATGCCTGCGCTCCTGGACGTGTCGTAGATAGGGCGGCGGTGGCGGCGGCGTAACCCATCGCCTGCACAATCCTGCCTCCCGCTGCAAGCACGGAGGCAAGAGCACCGAGGAACGCATCCCCCGCGCCGGTGGTATCGAGCGGGCGGACTGGCACCGGTGGTTGCATATGTAGGCTATCGGCGTCCGCATACACCGCCCCGGCCGCGCCGAGCGTGATCAGCGCCGCCCGCGCCCCCGCCGCCACCAGGGCGCGCGCGCCGGCGGCGGCGTCCTCGGCCGAGCGCAGCGGACGGCCGAGCAGCGCAGCGGCCTCGGTCTCGTTCGGCGCGATCAGGTCGATCGCGGGCAGAAGCCCGGCGGGAACCGGGCGCGCGGGGGCGGGATTGAGCAGCACGAACCAGCCGGCAGCACGGCCGGCACGCAGCGCGTGCGCCACCGAAGCGGGCGGAATTTCATGCTGCACCAGCAGGATCCCGGGACCGGGGATGGCAGCGAGCGCGCGATCGATCAGCGCCGGCCCGGTTGCAGCGTTGGCACCCGGCACCACGACGATCTGGTTGGCCCCGGCGGCGTCGACCGCGATCAACGCGGTTCCGGTCGGCCCGGGGACCTCGGCGAGATGCGTGGTGTCGACCCCGGCGGCGGTCAGCCCGGCGCGCAACCCAGCCCCGAAAGAATCGACGCCCACACAGCCCGCCATGAACACCCGCGCGCCCAGCCGTGCCGCCGCCACCGCCTGGTTCGCCCCCTTGCCGCCGGGCAGCGCGGCGAAGCCCGTGCCGGCCACCGTCTCTCCCGGCGCGGGAAGCCGGTCGCAGGTGGCGACCAGGTCCATGTTGAGGCTGCCGATCACGAGCACGGGACGGGGCGGTCGGGTCATGTGGCCTCCGGGATCGGGCTGCACGTAAAATGGGGGTGCGATCGGCAGCCCGGGTCAGCGGCGCATGCGGCCGATGGTCTCCACCAGCTCGTCGACCTTCTGCCGCTGCTCCTCCGGATCGCCGGAGGCGAAGGCAGAGGCGACGCAGGTATCCACGTGGTCGTGCAGGATCTGCGCCTCCACCTTCGCCAGCGCGGCGCGGACCGCGGCGATCTGGGTCAGCACGTCCACACAGTAGCGGTCGGCCTCGACCATGCGGGACAGTCCGGCCACCTGGCCCTCGATCCGGCTCAGCCGTGCGGCCACGGCGCGTTTTGTTTCCTGGTGCATGGGTTGATCATATACCCACAGGGGGTATATGTGCAAGTGCCGTATGCGACGCCCCGATGCGTCGGCACGGAAATGGAGACCGGCATGGACCAGCACGCCCCCCCCCATCCCACGGCGGACGATACCGCCGCGGCCACCGATCCCGTCTGCGGGATGACGGTCGATCCCGCCACCGCCCGGCACCGCGCCACGCACGGCGGGCAGACGTTCTTCTTCTGCTGCGACGGCTGCCGGACCAAGTTCGTCGCCGACCCGCACCGCTACCTGCACCCGAAGCCGCAGGCCCACGCGCCAACCCACACGCACACCCATACCCACGGCACTCCTCACGCCCCTGGCGCCCCCCCTGCCCCCCCCGGCACCATCTACACCTGCCCGATGCACCCGGAGGTACGGCAGATCGGCCCCGGCGCCTGCCCGCTGTGCGGCATGGCACTGGAGCCCGCCGAGCCCACGGCCGAGGCCGGCCCCAACCCCGAACTGGTGGACATGCGCCGCCGCTTCTGGATCGGCGTCGTGCTCGCCATCCCGGTGGTCGTGCTGGACATGGGCGCGCCGCTGTTCCGCCATCTGCTGGCACCTTCAGTGTCCAACTGGGTGCAGCTCGTGCTTGCGACGCCGGTCGTGCTCTGGGCCGGCTGGCCGTTCTTCGTCCGCGGCGTCGCCTCGGTCCGCGCGCGCAGCCTCAATATGTTCACCCTGATCGCGCTCGGCACCGGCGCCGCCTGGCTCGACAGCGTCGTCGCGACCGTGGCGCCCGGCGTGTTCCCCCCGGGCTTCCGTGCCGCCGACGGATCGGTGCCGGTCTATTTCGAGGCCGCCGCGGTCATCACCGTGCTCGTCCTGCTTGGGCAGATGCTGGAACTGCGTGCACGCGAACAGACCGGCGGGGCGATCCGCGCCCTGCTCGGCCTGGCGCCGAAGACCGCCCGCCGCCTCGGCGCCGACGGGGCGGAGGAAGACGTGCCGATCGAAACCGTCGCGATCGGAGACCGCCTGCGGGTGCGCCCGGGCGAGGCGGTCCCGGTCGACGGCACCGTGCTCGAAGGCCGCAGCACGGTCGACGAATCCATGCTCACCGGCGAATCCATGCCGGTCGCGAAACATGAGGGCGAGCGGCTGATCGCCGGCACGATGAACGGCACCGGCAGCTTCGTCATGGTCGCCGACGCGGTCGGCGCCGGCACCGTGCTCGCCGGCATCGTCGCGCTGGTGGCGGAGGCACAACGCTCGCGTGCGCCGATCCAGCGCCTGGCCGATCAGGTGGCCGGATATTTCGTGCCCGCGGTCCTGGTCGCGGCGGGGCTTGCCGCGATCGCCTGGGCGGTCTGGGGGCCGGCGCCCGCGCTCGCCTACGCGCTCGTCGCTGCCGTCTCCGTGCTGATCGTCGCCTGTCCGTGCGCGCTCGGCCTTGCCACCCCGATGTCGATCATGGCCGGTATCGGCAAAGGCGCACAGGCCGGGGTGCTGATCCGCTCGGCCGAGGCGCTGGAACGGCTGGAGCGCATCGACACCCTGGTGCTCGACAAGACGGGCACCCTGACCGAAGGCAAGCCGCAGGTGACCGCGGTGGTGCCCGCCCCCGGCCGCAGCGAAGCCGATGTGCTGGGCCCCGCCGCCGCGCTGGAACAGGCGAGCGAACACCCGCTCGCCGCCGCCGTGCTGGCCGCCGCACGCATCTCGGACATCACCGTGCCCCGGGTCGGGGATTTCGTTTCGATCACCGGCCAGGGTGTGACCGGTACGGTGGCCGGCCATCAGGTCGCACTCGGCAACGCCCGGCTGATGGAAACGCAAGGGGCAGCCGGCGCCGAGGCCGCGGCGCAGGCCGAAACCCTGCGCCGGGACGGTGCCACCGTGCTGTTCCTGGCGATCGACGGCGCCCCCGCCGGGCTGATCGCGGTCGCCGACCCGATCAAGCCGACCACGCCGGCCGCCCTCGCCGCCCTCGCCGCGCGCGGCCTGCGGATCGTGATGCTGACCGGCGACAACCGGACGACGGCGGAAGCGGTGGCACATCGCCTCGGCATCACGGAGATCGAGGCCGACGTGCCGCCGGACGGCAAACACGCGGTCGTGCGACGGCTGCGTGCCGAAGGCCGCATCGTCGCCATGGCCGGCGACGGCGTGAACGACGCCCCCGCGTTGGCCGCCGCCGATATCGGCATCGCCATGGGCACCGGAACCGACGTCGCCATGCGCACCGCCGCCATCACCCTGGTGAAAGGCGACCTCGGCGGCATCGTGCGCGCCCTGGTCCTGGGTCGCGCCACCATGCGCAACATCCGCCAGAATCTGTTCTGGGCGTTCTTCTACAACGCCGTCGGCATCCCCATCGCCGCCGGCGTGCTCTACCCCGTGTTCGGCATCCTGCTGAGCCCCGTGGTCGCCGCCGCGGCGATGTCGTTCAGCTCGGTGAGCGTCATCACCAACGCCCTGCGCCTCCGCAGGCTGCGGTTGTAAGAGCCCCCCACCAGGGCGATCGCATTTGGCCCGAACGCGCCGGCCACCACGCCAATGCCCCCTCCCCCGCTTGCAGGAGAGGGGGCGTTGGGGTGGGCCTTGCTCTCGCCTCAGGGGCTCATCAGCAACGGCAGGAAGCTGTCGTGGATCAACCGGGTGGACGTTCCGGGTGCGAGCCAGTTCAGGATCTCGCCGCGGCGGAAGGCGCCCATCACGAGCCCGTCGGACTGGCTGGTGCGGGCTTCGTCCAGCAGCGCGTTCGCGGTGCGGCGGCCGGCGGCGGCAATCAGGCGGTAGGTCGCTGCGGGGGCGATCGGGTCGATCACGCTGCGCGCCAGGTCGAGCGAGGCCTGGTCCTGTTCGACCGCCACGACGTCGACCTGCTCGGCGGCCGACAGGAACGGGGCGAAGGCGCTGATGGCGCGGCGCAGCGGCGGGACGTCTTCCCATCCGATCATCAGCCGCCGGCCGAAGGCGCCGGTCCAGCCCGGCGGCACCATCACCACCGGATGGCCGGTGCGCAGCAGCGCAGCGCGCAGGGTCTCCCGATGGCCGACCGGCTGCGTGTGCGGGGAGGCGAGGATGACGAGGCTCACTTTACCGCGATAGTGGCGCATCACCCGCCATTCGTCGCCGCGGAACACGTCGATCGTGGCCGGGGTGCCGCTGCTCTGGTTCCAGGTGGCGACCAGGGCGCGGATCGCTTCCGTCTCCGCCTGTTCGCGGTCGGACAGGTGCTCGGCCTCATACTCCGAAAGTTCCTCCTGCGAAGGCAGGATGATGGAGCCGGGGCCGACCTGCACATGCACGAGCTGGATCGGCCGGCCGAGGGTCCGGCTGACCTTCGCCGCGACGCTCAGGCATTCCGTCGCCCCGGTGGTGGAGGCGAGCAGGACCAGGACAAAGGGCGCTTCCATACGGCCGAGACTAGCCAGCGCGCCCGGCCGTTACAAGCACCGCGCGAGACCCCGCCGCAGGGCTCGCGCGGACGGTGCGGATCAGCCGCCCGGGGCTTTGTGGATCGGATCGATCCAGGCCACCGCCTCCGGCTTTTCCACCGGCGCGATGTCGAGGTTCACGACCACCGCCTTGTTGTCGCTGCGCACCAGCATGCACTCCAGCATCTCGTCGCTGCTGGCGTTGATCTCCTGGTGCGGCACGAAGGGCGGGATGTAGATGAAGTCGCCGGGGCCGGCTTCGGCGACGTATTCCAGGCGCTCGCCCCAGCGCATGCGGGCCTTGCCGCGCACGACATAGATCACGCTTTCCAGTTCCCCGTGGTGGTGCGCGCCGGTCTTGGCGCCGGGGTGGATGTGCACCGTGCCGGCCCAGAGCTTCTGCGCGCCGACGCGGGCGTAGTTGATCGCGGCCGCGCGGGTCATGCCCGGGGTCTGCGCAGTGTTGGTGTCCAGGCGGTCGCCGGGGATCACTTTCACCCCGTTGTCTTTCCAGTCCATGCGTAAGGTCCTTCTGCTGCTGCGGTCGTCGTTGGAGTAGAGAAGGCCCTTATCGCCGCGGGGCAAGGGCGTCCCGGAGAAAAGAGTCTCCCCGCACGCGGTGCTTGAAACCCGGGTTTCCTTGCTATCGGGAAGACCGGCTGCACCATCCCGCCGGCGGGATGGTGCAGCCGTGCACGCCGCCTGTTCCGCTGCCGGCCAATCCCTGATACCTGCCGCCTTGCGATGACCGATGATCCCCCGCCCAATCCCGCGCTGCTGCCCTCCGGCCTGCGCGACCTGCTGCCGCCCGAGGCCGCCACCGAGGCGGCGGCGGTCGAGGCGTTGATGGAGGTGTTCGCCGCCCACGGCTACGACCGCATCCGCCCGCCGCTGCTCGAGTTCGAGGACAGCCTGCTCGCCGGCTCCGGCGCCGCCGTCGCCGATCAGACCTTCCGGCTGATGGACCCCGACAGCCAGCGCATGATGGGGCTGCGCGCCGATACCACGCCCCAGGTGGTGCGCATCGCCACCACCAGGCTCGCGCATGCGCCGCGCCCGCTGCGGCTTTCCTACGCCGGGCAATGCCTGCGGGTGCGCGGCAGCCAGATCGCGCCGGATCGGCAGGTGCCGCAGGCCGGGATCGAGCTGATCGGCCGCGACTCCCCCGCCGCCGACGCCGAAATTGTGCTGGTGGGGGCCGAGGCGCTGGCCGCCGCCGGGCTCGCGCACGTGAGCTTCGACCTGACCCTGCCCACCCTGACCCCGGCGCTGATGGACGCCGCCGGCATCGACGGTCCGGCGGGTGCGGCGCTGGCCCGCGCGCTCGATCGCAAGGACGTCGCCGCCGTGACACGGCATGGCGGCGCGCTGGCGCCCGTGCTGACCGAGCTGCTGCTCGCCGCCGGCCCCGCCGATCGCGCCCTGGCGGCACTGCAAGCCGCGCCGCTGCCGCCGCCGGCGCGCGCGCTGGCCGACCGCCTGGCCGCGACCGTGACCGCAATCCGGGAGCGCGCGCCCGCCCTGCGCCTGACCGTCGACCCGGTGGAGTTCCGCGGCTACCGCTATCACACCGGGATGTCGGTCACGATCTACGCCCCCGGACGGCACGAGGAAATCGGCCGTGGCGGGCGCTACCTGTGCGGCGACGATCCGGCCACCGGCCTGACGTTGTATCCGGACGCGCTGCTGCGCGCCGCGCCGGCCCGCGCGCCGCGCCCGCGCCTGTTCGTACCCGAGGGCGCGGACGCCGATGTCGCCGCCCGCTTCCGTCGCCTGGGCTACGCGACGATCGCCGCGCTGGACGCGGCCGCCGACCCCACGGCGGAGGCCCGCCGCCTCGCCTGCACCCATCTGCTGCGGAACGGCGAGGCCGTGCCGCTGCCCCCCACAGACTGACCCGCCGGAGAACAGGATGGCCAACGTCGCCGTGATCGGCGCCCAATGGGGCGACGAGGGCAAGGGCAAGGTGGTGGACTGGCTCGCCAGCCGCGCCGGGATCGTGGTGCGGTTCCAGGGCGGCCATAACGCGGGCCATACGCTGGTGGTCGGCAACCAGACCTACAAGCTGTCCTTGCTGCCTTCGGGCCTGGTGCGCGGCAAGCTCGGCATCATCGGCAACGGCGTGGTGGTCGATCCGGAGGCGCTGCTGGCCGAAATCGCCCGGGTGGAGGCGCAGGGCTTGCGGGTCACACCGGAGAATCTGCGGATCGCCGACAACGTGCCGCTGATCCTGCCGCTGCATGGCGCGCTGGACCGGGCGCGGGAGGCGGCGCGGGGCGAGCATAAGATCGGCACCACCGGGCGGGGGATCGGCCCGGCCTATGAGGACAAGGTGGCGCGCCGGGCGATCAGGCTCGCCGACCTGGCGGAGCCGGAGACGGTGGCGGCGAAGCTCGATGAGCTGCTGCTGCACCACAACACCTTGCTGGCGGGCCTCGGCGCGCCGGTGTTCGCCAAGCAGGCGCTGTTCGACGGGCTGATGGCGCTGGCGCCCCACGTGTTGCCGTTCGCCGAGCCGGTGTGGGAACGGCTGGACGCGGCCCGGCGTGCCGGCACCCGCATCCTGTTCGAGGGCGCGCAGGCGGTGATGCTGGACGTCGATCACGGCACCTACCCGTTCGTGACCAGTTCCAACACGGTGGCGGCCACGGCCGCGTCCGGTGCCGGCGTGGGGCCGGGGGCGGTGGGGTTCGTGCTCGGGATCGCCAAGGCCTATGCGACGCGGGTGGGCTCGGGACCGTTTCCGACTGAGCTTTCGGACGCCACCGGGACGTTGCTCGGGGATCGCGGGGCGGAGTTCGGCACCGTGACCGGGCGGCGGCGGCGCTGCGGATGGTTCGACGCGGCGCTGGTGCGCCAGGCGGTGAAAGTGGCGGGGATCCAGGGGCTGGCACTGACGAAGCTCGATGTGCTGGACGGGCTGGTGGAGTTGAAGATCGGCGTCGGCTACCGGATCGGCGGGGAGGTGGTGCGGCGGCTGCCCGCAGCGCCGGGGGCACAGGCAGCGGCGGTCGCGGAATACGAGACGATGGAGGGCTGGTCGGGCTCGACCCGCGGCGCGCGGTCCTGGGCCGATCTGCCGGCGCAGGCGGTGAAATACGTGCGCCGGATCGAGGAGCTGACGGAGGCGCCGGTGACCCTGCTGTCGACCTCGCCGGAGCGGGACGACACGATCCTGGTGCGGGATCCGTTCGAGGGCTGAGGCGGGGGGTTTTCTCGCGCGGCCGGGCTTGGTATAGGGCGGCGGCCCCGGTCGGGGGGGTGGTTGGTCCCGGCAGCGGTGGGCGCATAGCTCAGTTGGTAGAGCAGCTGACTCTTAATCAGCGGGCCGTAGGTTCGAGTCCTACTGCGCCCACCAACATCCTCCCGAAAATCAGGCTCTTACAAAATAGGCTTCAGCCCCGGGGCACGATGCCCCTAAGCGCGGGCCCCCGTGGGCATGCGCTCAGAGCGATGCTACGAGAAATTATGGGGGGCCATCGGCGCACCGTCCTCAAAAACGGGCTTGGCAAGTTACGGGTCGACTGGATCAAGGAACCTCGACATCCGCCGCCGGCCCACGGCCGCCGATAGCGGCGAGGCTTTTCTTTCACGCAAAGATTGTGCTGCGTTGCGACCATGAAGGCCTTCCGAGTCGCCCCCGCCCATGAAGCGCCCTGTTTGGCCCATTCGGACCGCCCGGTCCGGTGGAGAGGATGCGCAAATGGATTCTGCTAGGCGCGTCCACGAATGCGGGGATGTATTTCATGACCGCATCGACAGGCAGGAAGCGCCCTTCCTCCCATAGTATCGTGGCGAGGTCTGGAACGATCGGCTTGGTTATCGAGCAGATGCGGAAGATCGCGTCCTCGATCGTCGGATCGGTTGCCCCCGGGTCGCGCCGTCCGAAAGCGCGCAGGTAGCCGATCCACCCGCGGCGGTCGATCGGCACCACGGATGTGGCCGGAATCGATGCGCGCTTGCAACACGGCGCCCAGACGATCGAGGCCGGCGGCGGACGTCCCGGCTTCCTCGGGCAAGACGATCGACAGGCCAGGTGCGGGACACACGCCCTACCGCCATCCACCTGCCCGCCACTGGCGCCACGCAGCCCGTCCCAAGTCGCGGCGCCGACATCGCGCCCGACACAGACCGTCGTGCACGCCCAGCGCGATCTCGATCATGCCATCCACGAAGGCCGCTTGCCCGGTCGGCTGCATTGGCGACGTAACCGAACACGGTGTCGGTTCCAATGTGAGCTGCACCGGCAGGAACCGTAGACCGGTGACAGGTCTCAACACGCCGCGCTGAACCTGCCGCCGCCAGTTCCACAACAGCCCGGCGCTCACCTCATGGCGCCGGGCCGCCTCGGCGAAGCAGGTTCCCGGCTGCTCGACCTCCGCGACAACGCGAAGCTTCTCCTTCACGCGCCAGCGCCGCCGCTGTTCAACCCCGGTGAGGAACTCCACCGCCATCCCGGCTCCTGTCCTTTGTAGCATCCGTACAAGCGCCACTAAATTCGGAGACAAAATTCACCGCAACAACGCAGTCGTCGCCGGACGGGTACATCGCGAAGTGCCGGTGGCGCTTCTCACGGATTGCTTTCTTGGTGCCCGCACGCAAGCAACCAAAGCTCGCTTGGACTCGGCATCTATGGCATGTAATGCAGTTCCATTCGTTACGCCAGGAAGTCCGATGAAGATCGAAGATTCGGTTTCCGTCGGGTGGATGTTGGTATATGACTTATGACAGCTAGATGACAACATGAGACCGTTGGAGCACGCGACTTGTCTCTGCGTTCGCCAGTGAGGGCTGGTGGAGACAATGAGCGATCCAGGCAGGGGGGGGTTGAAGATGACGTCCAGCGGTTATCATAGCTCACAGGAGCTGCCGGGCCTCGAAGATAGCCATCCCCTGAATGGTCTCTCCGTTTTGGTCCAGGAAGGCGGGGCCGCTCGCTCCATGACCCTTGGCGCACCACGGACGGCCGTCACTATCCGCGGCGGTAGCCAGAGAACACAAACCACGAAGCTGCCTTCGCTTACCGTCGGGGAGAGAGCGCAAGTCACTACGCAACGAGCTGCCGAAGCAGTGGAAGCGCCCGCAAAAGCGCACCCGACAAACACCGACTCCGTACCCCGCGTGCCGCGTCTTCTGATCGGGGTGGAACGGCGCGCCTTCTTCCAGGGCTGCCTGTCGCTTTGGTTTGGCGGATTTTGCCCTGATTTCGAGGGCCTGGTCGTGGACGACCTCAGGAACTCCGCCTCTGCAACAGTCCTTAGCCAGGCTGCAACCATGATCATCGGTATCGCCCCTGTCTCGGCGGACGACGGCTGGCTCGAAGAGCAAATCAACTGGCTGCGCAGTCGGCACCCCAAAATGCCGATCCTCGCGATCGTGGACGATGCCGATCAGGCCGCGACGGAGAAACTGGTCCGCCGCTTCGGGATCCAGGGATATATACCGGCGTCGACCAATTTGGAGGTCGCGGCCGCTGCGGCGCGGCTGATCGTGGCAGGAGGCTCCTACTTCCCCCGCGTGACCGAACGAGAGCCCGTGCTATCACCCACGCCGCCGATGGCTTCCACGAATATCGTGGTGGCATCAAGGTATCCTGATGCAGAAGACAAGCTTACACCCCGCGAAACGGCAGTTCTTGAACTGTTGAGCCGAGGGACCCCGAACAAACTCATCGCGTACCGGCTTGGTATTTCCCTGAGTACCGCAAAGGTGCACGTGCACAATATCATCCGGAAGCTGCATGCGCGCAACAGGACCGAAGTCGCGCTGGCCGCACAGAAGTCGCGCCATTATTCCCACCAAGGCACACAGGCCGAGCTTAGGAGCGCGCCCGGCGAAGCAGCGGCGCTCTGAAGCAGAAGCCGCCGGCGGGCAAAGACGGGTCCAGGCAGATATGGCCGATCCGGAAACCTATGCCGCATCGCCGGCGAGATCAGGCACGAGCGGCAAGGACCCTGGAGCGCCAATCGGGAAAGGCGAAGCGACGCCTGCAGTCTCGGTCAGCGTGAACGTGTTCTGGAAACAAGCCACAGTCTGGCCTCGGCGCAAAAGGCACCTGGCCAGGCTCTGCTCCTGGTCACCGGCCACACGCCGGGAGCCAACCCGACACGCAGCCGGATGAAGACGGCCATGCCCACGTTCCATGCGATCAGCGCCGTCGTGGCGGCAATGGCGGCGCCGGTCTGACCCATGCTGCCAATCAGCAGAGCGCTCAACAACGCGTTCAGCATGGCGACAAAAACCAGTATCAGCGCACCAGCGCGTTCGTGACCGGTCATCGTCAGCACGAACATCTGCGAGCCCGCGCTTGCAGCAACCACCTGACCGACCAGCAGAATCCGGATGGTCTCCAGGCCGCCGGCGAAGTCCCTGCCGAACCATCCGAGCAGCGGCCCGGCAAGAATGCCCAGCGGGACCGCGAGGCCGATGGCTCCGATCAGTGTCCAACCTGCGGTCCTGGAAACCAACCGCTGCAGTGCCGCATGATCGTTGAGGGCATATAGGGCAGAAATGGTCGGCGCGAACCACGCATTGACGGCCGTGCGCGGCAGGGCGACGACAAACGCCAGGTTGAAGGCCAGAGCGTAAATTCCGGCTGCCCGCGTATCGCCAGACCAGCCAAGCAGGACAACGCCGGTGCGATTCATCACAACCTCGCCGATCGCAATGCCGACCAAGGGGAGGGCGGTGCGACGCCATCTCGGCGCCAGGTATTCCGCTCGGACATGACGCGCGCTGTCGGGCCATCTGCGGTAGGCAGCAACGCTTGCAAGACCGAGCCCCAGAGCCGCGGACAGCACGGTCGCCAGCATGGCGATCGGTGCGTCGACGCGCCAGCGCAGGACGAAGCTTGCAATGCCCAGCAGGACAACCAGCATTCCGTCGCGGACAAGCCGGTCCGGCAGCAGACCGGCAACCACGCCGCCGAGCGCGCGTACGGTCGAGCAGCGCACCCATAGCAGTGCCCAAATCGGAACGAGCCCGATGCCGGCCAGGAACGTCATCCGCAGCCCCTGCGAGAGCGCGGCGGGCCGCGCCAGGATCAGCGCAACACCGAATGCGACGACGCCAAGACCAGCCAGCGCCACCCGGCGCTCGGCATACTGGTTGACGCCGCGCAGCAATGGCCATGCCCCCTGGGCCCGATAGACGGGAACGAAGCGCAGCATCGAAATATCGAATCCGAGGGCAGACGCGTAGGCAAAGATGGTCATCCAGGAGAACACGTAGGCGTACATGCCGTAGCCTTCGGAACCCACCAATCGGGCAATCATGAGCTGCGCGCCATAGGTGACGCCCGCACCGGAGAGATATATCACAAAGGCCACCAGGCTGGTGCTCGCGAGCCGACCTGCCCTCCACGCGCTCGTGGCGGTTCCGGATACGATCAGTGAGATGCGGGAACTGCGGCTGCTCATGCCGGGGTCATTTGCCGTATGTGCCACGCGGCGCTGGCCGCGCGGGCAATCCGACCGGCCCCTTCGTGCAATGTCTCCCGGTCGGCGCACCCGATCCGCATTGGGCTCCGGCCCTGTGCCGTCAACGCCGCATCGATGAGATCAGTGACCGGGACGAACGCCAGGTTTTTACCGATGTCGAGCTCGAGCAGGCGTTCGAGCCGCCCCTGGCCCTGGCGGCGGTCGGTCAGTCGTGCGGTCAGCACAGACATCGGCGCGTCGAGGCGGACAAGCAGATCAGCCGGCGGTATGATCGTGAGGGCGCGCGCCAACGCCGCGGAGCCATCGCCCTCCCCCAGCACGATCAAGGAGCAGATCGCCTGCACGAAGCCCTGGTCGCAGACGACGATCGCCCGGCCCTGCACCGCGTCATGCCACGCCAGTTGAAGCCGCACCAGATATTGTCGAAGGCGGATCTTCCACATGATTTCCCGCGGTGGGAGCAGCGCCAAAAGGTCGTAGACAGGCCCACCGCCGGGTTGGTCGCGAGAGTACCGGCGTGTCGCGCCGATCAGCTCGACCATCGGCCGACCAAGCCGCTGCAACACGCTGTCGGCCCAATCGCGCGTTCGCGCCGGGGCGTCGCGCTGCTCGGCGGGGCGATCGCTCAACAGGAACCGGGTGGCGATACCCGCTTCCTCGAAACGGACCCCAAGCGCGCGGGCGAACGTGGTCTTGCCGACGCCTGGAGGACCGAACAACTCGACGATCATTTGCCGCTCCCAGATGTGGTCACAGCAACCGCCAGACCTCGGCCTTCACGGCACGAATCACCGCATCCAGCGGCTGGGACGCATCGATGGTGACGACCCGCGCGCCCGGAAACGCCAGTTGGTGCAGATGGCGGGCGCGATCCTGGATCAGCCGCCGGTCCATCGTCGGCTCCCGCTGCGCGAGCGTCTCCGCCGGCGTCGCCAGCTTGAGGACCAGGTCAGGCGGCAACCGGTTGGCCAGCGCGTAGGCGCCCGCCTCGAACCGTCGCAACCAGCGCGGCACCCATCGCAGTCGCGGCAGCAGCGGTCCGTCGTTGAACCCGGCGATCTGGTTCTGCGGATACCGGTCGGCGATCACAACCATGCCACGATTGGCCGCACGGCGCGCCGCGAGCAGCTTGCGACGCTTTTCCATCGCCAGCACTGTCGCCCACACCATCAGCAACGCACTGTACAGTGGCCCCGGCGCACCCGTGACAAGCTCCCCGTGGGAGGCCCCCTCGGGTCGTGTCGGCAGCAACCGGGTGATGAGCGGGACCAACACCTTGAACGGAAGCAGCAGAAGCGAGGGTCGGCCGTCACCGGTGCCGAAATACATGGGAAGCACGTCCACCTCGCCGCCCAGCCAGCGACGCATTTCCCGCGTGATCGTCGTCTTGCCGCTGCCGTCCACCCCGAGCGCGGCGACCACGATGCCGCCCCCGGGCGCACGCCGCGCCCAAGGTCTTGGCAACCGCAGGTATTTGCGATTCAAGCCGCCCGCCGCCCATGCGAGACCACGCCAGGCACCACGGAGCATGGCCTCGTCTGTGTTGAAGCTGCGATAAGGGGCGAACGCGCACCGGACGCGATGGCGCAGCAGGACCTGATGCGCAAGCTCTCGGTCACCGAAAAGCGCCGCAGCCACCGGATCGGCCAGGGCCTCGCCCAACAACGCGGCCGCCCGATCCCGCACTGCGGCGGGCGCGACGGCGGCTCGGAGTGCCGCGCGATCCGCCTCGAATTTCGCGCGCGTGTTGGCCCAGTGCAGAAGCGTCACCGGATCGTCGCGGCGCAATTCGAGGCATGCCCGCACCACCAGCAGCACCGCCTCGGAAAGCGGATCAAGCATGAAGAGGGGCAGGACAGGGTGGGAAACGGCGTGCGCCAGGATCTCGCTTTCCAGGGGAGGCTGGTAATTCTTGAGGAGCCGTGCCCCAAGCACCAGGCGAAAATGTGCGTGGACATGCACAATCCGGCCGCTGTGCGCGTCGTAGCCGAGGAAGCTCTCGAGCGCAGGATGCACGCGCCCCGTCGCGGCCGGAAACGCCTTGAGTCCGCTCGCCGCCAGGACCTGTCGGGCCGCGTGCTGGTCCGCTCGGGCAATGAGCAGGTCGAGGTCGGCATCGCCCGCCAGCACGGCCGCCAGGCGGCGAGTGCTCTTCCAATAGCAGCAGCGCACTCCTGCCGATTGCAACGACCGCAGGACGTCGCGAATCAATGGGAGCACCGCAGGGCTGTCGGTGTCGACGTGGTCCTGCGCGGGAGGTGGCGCCTGGGCCGGATATCGGGAATTCGCCCGGCTGTCGACAAGCATTGTCATCGACCCGATCCCGTCGCCTGGCCGTAGTAGTGCCCATACCGCACCAGCGCCTCCGCCACGCCGCCGTCATGGGAGCGGGCATGTTTCCTGAGATCGATCTGGGTAAGGACCGCGGCAACCGCGCAGGACTCCTGGTTCACCTTCACCCCGGCCTGTCGCAACTGATCGAGAGCGCTGCGTGCTACCCTTCGATCCGTGCTTCCCCATTTCAAGGCGAACAGCACCTTGTCGGCCATGGTTGCAAGCAGCCTGGTCTCGGTGCTCGCGAGCAACGGCGCGCTATCGGCGACGATGCAGTCGTATTGTCCGCGCAGCCGCTGCAGCAGGTTTGCGATCTGGTTGCCCGCGAACAACCGCATCGGATCGCCGTGGCTATGTCCCATCGGGAGATAGTCGAGGTGCAATGGCGGAATGCGCTGAATAACGTCGCGAACTGGTCGGTCCTCAAGTAGCAGTTGGAGCGTCCGATCGTCCGGCGCGCAATCGAATTCCCGCGATGTGGTGGGGTGGCGAAAGTCCAGGTCGAGCAGGATGGTCCGACGTCCGAGCCGGGCGGCATAGATCGCATAGCTGACCGCGAGGGCCGTTTTGCCCTCCCCTGGTACACTGGAGGTCACGAGCACGACGTGCGGCCCGCGCTTCGCCGCGACGAGCGACGTGGCAACGATAGAGCGGATTGCTTCAACGTACGGTCCATATGTATCCCTGAGCAAGGTCTGGTGGCGGCGCCCACGCTTGAACCGACGCACGCGCGGCATGAAGCCGATGCAGGGAATGCCCAATGCGTCTGCAATATCCCCTTCATGGCGAACCGTGCCATCCAGCCGCTCCGCGCCGATGGCGATGAAGCCGCCGCAGGCGGCCAGAAAGATAAATGCCGGCGGACCGAACAGCAGCGGGTTGGGCGAGCTGGGTCGATCGGGCGGAACCGCGCTGGAGACCAGCTCAAACCCTGACCACGCCGTCTCCAATTGTTCGAGCAAGCCCTCCCGGCGCTGCAACAAGGTGTCGTAAAGCTGGCGGGCGACGCCGGCGCGCCGATCGAGCTCGGCGCGCTGCATGTCGCCGCTTGCATCCTGCAGGCTCGCCAGTTTGCGGCTCAATGTCGCGACCTGGGCGGCCTCGATGTGCGCCCGTTCGCGCAGAGCCGCCTCGGCACGGCTCACCTCGGCACCGATCCCTTGCCGCACCTCGCGCAAGGCCCCGCGAATCCGCAACATCGCCGGATTGTTGGGACCCATGCTCGCAGCGAGACCTGCCTCGGACTGCCGAAGGGAGGCCTCGCGTGCACGCAGCATCTCCAACGTCGGCGTATCGCGGATATCTGCGAGGACCGAGGTTCCTCCGGCCGTCCGCATACTTTCGAGGCGGCTCCTGTCGGCTGCGAGGGCGGCCTCGGCCGCGGCAATGCGTCGATCGAGCTCGGCGAACTGCTCGTCGCTGACCGCAGTCGGATTGACATCCGCCAGACCGTGCGCGTGCCGGTAGGCGACCACCTCCGTTTCCAGCGCTTCCATCTGTGATTTTGCGACCGGCACGCGCCTGTCGAGCCACGCGAGTGCCCGTCGTGCCGTGGCCTGCTTGTGCTCGGTCTCGCTCCGCAGATAGAGCGTCGTCACCCGGTTCGCGATCAGTGCCGCCAGCTCGGGGCTGGTGGACGTGTAATGCACCGCGATCACGTGTGAGCCCGCCTCCTGCTCCACCTTGAGGTGCCGGCGCAGCTCCACGACTCGGAACCGACGGCAAACCAATCCCTGGTTCCAGGGAAACAGCCAGCCCGGCATGCGGCGTCGCAGAAACCCGCGCACGAGATCTCCTGGCGTGCGCGACTGGCGCATCGCCCGATCCTCATCGGCCTGAAACTGCGGATCCCGCGAGAGGTCGTCGACCGTTTGCCGCAGCAAGGATCCGGAAGAAAGCTCCGTGACCTTGGTAAGAATGATCTGCTCGTTCAACAGGGCCGCAGCGTTGCCCACCTGCGTAGGGACAAGCACGATCTCTGCGGTCGCCGTATAGCGGGCCGGGATGAGCATGGCGCCGAGCAGGATGAGGGCGGTTCCGCCAAGCGACACCACGACGATCATCCACCGCCGCTGGTTCAGGGTGCGAAGGAGATCGCCAAAGGGGCGCGGCGTGGTCACGAGATGCCACCACAGAAATTGGTCGTCCACGATGGGCCGTCGCCTGCCGGTGCCATCGGTCGGGCCGCAGATGTGGCAGCCATGAGCAATCCCTCCGGCCCGGTGCTGGCTCGGGTCGGCAGCCTGCCCGCGCCCGCGGCGGCATCGGACAACCACGCCGAAACCATCAGGGCTGCCCACAGCGCATGCGCACAATCGGGGCGCCCACTCAGATGCTGCCGCCATTGCACACCGACGCGCGCCGGGTCGAGGAACCCCTGATCCCGAAGCCGTTGCGGCGCCAGCAGGTCCTCCGCCCAGTCCCGGAGCGGGCCCGAGAGCCACGGCCCGATGGGGAGGTCGAACCCGTGCTTTGGCCGGTCGACCAACGCATCCGGCACGTAGCGACGCAGCACCTGGCGCAGCAGCCACTTTCCCTTGCCATGGCGCAGCTTGGCCGATGCCGGCAGCCGCCAGGCGAATCCGATCACCCGGTGATCCAACAGCGGACAGCGGGCCTCCAGTCCAACGGCCATGGTCGCGCGGTCGAGCTTTACCAGGATGTCGCCCGGCAGATAGTCGATCGTGTCCCGGAACATGAGCCGGCTTGCAAGGTCAGGCAGGGCGGGAACGCGGCCGTCGCATCGCGTTCCGGGGTCGTCCGCCAGCGGATCGGCGCCAAGACCGACCAGCTCGTCATAGAGTTCTTCCTCGTCGTGAGCGGCGAGGGCGCTGGCGAACTTGCTCCAGCGCGGCGCGCCGCGCGCCTGGCGCGGGACGAGCCCGGCCGGTAGCGCAGCCAGCACGTCCGTCAGATTGTCTGGGCGCAGCCCGCGCAGGGCCGCGGCGCCACCGCGTCGCAGCCACCCCGGCAATCCGAGCGTCCGCTCCAGCAGGACCGCCGCAGAATGCCGCCGGTAGCCGCCGAAGCTCTCATCCCCCCCGTCCCCCGACAAGGCGACGGTGACGTGCTGGCGGGCGAGACGGGAGACCAGGTAGGTGGGGATCTGCGATTCATCGGCGAACGGCTCATCCCATATCTGCGGAAGCGTCGGGATGACGGCGCGCGCCTCGGCTGCCGTGACACGGAACGTCGTGTGATCGGTGCCAAGATGATGGGCGATCTGCGCCGCATGATCGGCTTCGTCGAAGGCATGCTCCGCGAAGCCGATCGTGAATGTGCGCACCGGTTGGGCAGAGTGCGCCTGCATCAGCGCAACGACCGTCGCACTGTCGATGCCACCGGAGAGAAATGCGCCCAGCGGCACGTCGGCGACCATGCGTTCGCCCACCGCCGTCCGCAGCAGGTCGTCGAGTTCCTGCTCGAGCTCGGCATCGTCGGCCGCAAGCGGGGCGGCCTGCCCAGGGCCCGCCACGTCGGACAGCGACCACCATCGGCGCGCGCGGGAGCGCAGCGCCTGGATGTCGCCCGTCTGCACGTCTTCGGCACGGACGGAAAGCATCGTGCCCGGTGGCACCTTGATCACGTCCTGCCAGATGCAGAGGTCGTCGGGGATCCACCCACGCCGCAGGACCATTGCGATCGCACGGGGGTCAACCGTGGGCCGGAAACCTGGGACTGCGGCAAACGCCTTGAGCTCCGAGGCGAACAGCAGCGCGCCGCCCACGAGCGCCACATGCAGCGGCTTCTTCCCCAATCGGTCGCGGACAAGGTGAAGAACCCGGCTGCCGCGATCCCACAGACCGAGCGCGAACATGCCGGCGAACCGATGCAGGGCCGCCTCGACGCCGTACCGCTCGAATGCGGCCAACATCACCTCGGTGTCGCTGTGACCGCGAAATCGGTGGCCGCTGCGCTCGATCTGCGTGCGTAGGTCGCGGAAGTTGTAGATTTCGCCGTTGAACGTCATGACCAGCCGGCCACTCTCCGACAGCATCGGCTGGTGGCCGGCCGACGACAGATCGACGATCGACAACCGGCGATGCGCGAGGGCCACCGCAGCCTCCGGATCGGACCAGCAACCGCCGCCATCCGGTCCGCGGTGCAGCAGCCTGCTCGCCATGGCGCTCGCCGCGCTGAGGCGGTCCGGGATGGCCGCGCGAGGCGCCAGGAGGATGCCTGCGATCCCGCACATCGGTCAGCTCCGATACCCTGTCGGGAGCGCCCGGCCAGTGGCCTCTCCCGCGACCAGGCAGAGGGCGATCCCGAACCAGAAGGCCGGCTCGCGAACAATCAGGTTCGTCGACGCAAAGATTACGAGGCTGCTCAGCAACGCGGTCAATCCGGCCATCCGCGCTCGCCACGTGCGAACAAGTGCCATGCCCGTCAGCCACAGCAGGCTCGCGTCCGCAAGTACGCCGCCCTGGGTAAAGAGGTCGAGCAGCGTGTTATGGGCTTCGAAGTCCGGTGTGCCATTCACAGGGGGATGGCCGGCGCCCTTGTCCAGGGTCGGTTCGGTCTCTCGCGCCGCGACCAGGTCCGGCGGGATGGGCAGATGCGGACCGGGGCCGAGACCCAACATGCGCGCCTCCAACCCGCGGCTGATCGCTTCGCGCCAGAGAGCGAGGCGGAGGTCGGTTTCCTGCGTCGCTTCCTTTCCGCCATTCTTCAGAAGGCCCTGAGCGAGATGGCCGGAATCGGCGGTGGCACGTACCGCGAACGGCACGCCGGCGACGAGCAGCAGCGGCACTGCGATCATCAGCATCCATGCGAGCGCAGGCCGCAGGCTCGGCTGCGGGCTGCTCCAGGTGATCCATATCCGCATTTTGCCGAATCCATAGACCGCAGTTGCGCCGATCAGGGCGAACGTGAAGGTGTCGGTTTTGGTAAGCCTGCCCACGCAGAGCGGAACCACCATGCAAGCCAGGCTGATCATCCGCGCCCGCGTCGTCACCGCAGTGTCGGCCAGATGCATTGCGGCAAGCACCAGCAACGCGCACAGAAACGCCAGCTGATTGGGATTGGTGGACCAGCCTTCGAGCCGGTCGCCGAACCAAGGATCGAACAAAGGCATCTGGATAAGATGCCATCCCGCCGCGAGTTGGGGCGCGAGCAGCACCGTACCCCACGCCGTCATCGACCGGGCAGTTCGCTGCAAGCGGGCCTCGGCGTCGCTTCCGAGCACGGCCATGCATGCCATGGTGCCGACCAGCGGATAGGCCATGACATCGTGCAGGAACAGCCCGGTATCGTGCTTGTCGCCGATCACGAGCGCAGTCATCGTGCCCAGGGATTCCGCGATGGCAAACAAGGTCCAGAAGATCAGCATATGGCGCAGCGCCGGCGTGAGCAGCAACCCGGGCTGCCTTATCTCGCGCACCAGCGTGGCCGCGATCCAGACGACCAGAAATATTTCGCCGGGCCCGACCGGCGCGCCGGACAGGCGCAGCTTCGTTGCCGTCGTCAGTAGCAGCCCGAGTCCGAGGATGGTCTCCAGAGTCACGTGCCGAACTCCGCCTCACGCGCGGGTGCCTGGGATCGCCAGCCTGCCCGTGGTTCGCGTGCCCGTACCCCCAGAACCTGCGCGTAGAGATCGCAATAGCGGGCTACGGTCAGATCGAGGCCAAACTCTTCCATGACCCGTTCCTTCGCTCGCTGCCCCATGGTCCGGGCTGCCTCGCGACAGGCCAGAAGCGCGAGGATCCGCGCCGCCAGGACGCGCGGCCGGCGCGGCGGAACCAGGTATCCACTCCAACCGTCGCGAATGACGTCATTGCAGCCGGGCATCCTCGTGGCCACGATCGGCAGGGCCGCCAGGCCCGCCTCAAGCAGGGCGCGCGGCACGCCTTCTCGGTACTCCGTCGGAAACGCGAATGCGTCTGCGATGCCAAGTAGCGCCGGAACGTCCGAACGCTGGCCGATCGCCATCACGTAGGGCGCATGACGATCGATCTCCGCCTGGCTGACGGCAAGCGGACCTTCGCTTTCCCGCGGTCCTACCAACAGGAACCGTACCCCGGGCCGGACCGAATGCACGAGTGCCGCTGCTTTCAACAGGGTCGGGATTCCCTTCTGCCGGGTAAGACGCGTGACGGTGAGCACTACTTCGTCCGTGCCCAGACCCAGCGTCATTCGCAGCGTCGTCGCCGGGCCAGCCGAGGCCGCAGCCGCCGCGAAGCGCCCAATGTCGATGCCGGATCCCGGTATCAGACGCGCAAGGCTCCGCCCAAGCATGCCGTGCCGCCTGAAGAAGTCCATGTCATCGCGGTTCTGGAACACGGTCGCCGTCGTCGTGCGCGCCGCCAGGCGATGCAAGACCCTTTGTACCGGGCGCAATCCAAGGGCCGTCGGCGAGCGCGACGAGTACACCCATCCCAGGCCATTGATGGTGCGCACAACGGGGACGCCCGTCATGCCCCGGACCGCCAATGGAACCAGGAGGTTCGGTTTGGTGTCGAACGTCTGCACGAGGTCTGGATTCTCCTGGGCGAGCAGGACACGCAGTTCGCGTAGCGCATTACGATCCGAGAGTGGGCCGATAAAGCGCCCAAATTCGAAATGGCGATAGGCAATGTCCGCATGCAGGAACGGTGCCGGGTCGCCGCTCGCCGCCGCCGTAACACGGAAGCCTTCAGCAGCGAGGGCGCGTAGAAACGGGATGCGGAGATGGTGATCCTCGCCGCCGATGCATAGCATGTGCAACCGGCAGGGACTATCCACCATCACACGGATCCCGGACCCGAGCGACATCGCTCGTGGCGCAACGATACAGCATCTGCCGAGAAGAAGAAGCGTGGGCAGCGCGGGCCGTACGCAATGGCATCTCCCTCTGGTGCAAACCTCGCACCAACCGCTGTGTGCAAAATGGATCGGTGGCTTCAAGCGGAATAACGCACCATCCTCCGCATCTTGGCGACTTGGTCGAGAGGTTGAGACAGGATTAGTCCCTTCGATCTATACTGGGAGCTCGGGCCAACGGGCGCTCATGAGGGCAATTCGCCATCCGGACGCCTGATCCGGCTCTGAAGTATGGTAGACCTTCGGCGCAAAGCTCGGGGTTCACCGCATATCGACGGCACCATATGAGACCGGCATGAGCCATAATCCCAGGCTTTGGTCGTACGCCGCTTTGCTCGTTTCATCCGGGACCCGGATATGAAATGCTTGGTCTCAGATGGAGGAGGTCGACTCCGTCGGGTATACCGTTTTGTACCATTATCCGACCCCAGGAGAGCGGAGAATGAAAGCAGTGATCCAGGCGGGCGGAAAGGGCACGCGCCTGCGGCCCTATACGAACATCCTCCCCAAGCCGCTGATGCCGGTCGGGTCGAAGCCGGTGCTGGAACTGCTGCTGGGATGGCTCCGCCGCAACAACATCGAGGAGGTCTTTGTTACCACTGGGTACCTCGGGCACCTCATTCAAAGTTTCTGCGGCGACGGCGGGCAGTGGGATATCCGGATCACCTATACGCACGAGCATGAACCGCTGGGCACCATCGGCCCGCTGACGATGCTGCGCGAGCAGCTCGATCGTCCATTCCTGGTGTTGAACGGCGACGTCCTGACCGATCTCAATCTCAAGGCATTCATGACCGCGCACAGCCGGAGCGGCGCCGGGGTTACGATCGCGACAGCCCGGCGGGAGGTCAGCATCGATTTCGGCGTCATCGAGACAGAGAACGACCGCGTGATGGAATTCGTTGAAAAGCCCCGGATCAGCCACCTCGTAAGCATGGGCATCTATTGCATGCAGCCGGAAATGCTCGAGCACATTCCATCGCGAATTCCGTTCGGCTTTGACGATCTGATGCACAGGATGCTCGAACGCGGCATTCCGGCACACACCTTCCTGCATCGCGGGTTCTGGCTGGATGTAGGGAGAGTAGAGGATTTTCAGCGGGCGCAGGAAATGCAGTGGGACGGCGACGTGCCCCCGTTCGAGACCTCGGCAAGACATGCGATGGCGGCCGAGTGACGCGCCTGCACCATCGACGATCTTGAGCGGAGCGGTCTGCAATGTTGTTGGTTTCTGAGCCAAGCATCGGCAGCGATGAGAAGAACGCCCTTGCCGAAGTGATAGACAGCAACTGGATCACCATGGGAAGCCGAGTGGAGGCTTTCGAACGTGCCTTCGCCCAGCAGCACCAGGCGGACGAGGCGGTCGCTGTCAACTCCTGCACTGCGGGTCTGCATGCGGCGCTGCAGGCGCTGGGCGTCGGCCCGGGCGACGAGGTGCTGGTTCCCTCCCTGAGCTTCGTCGCCACGGCGAACTGCGTGCTTTATGTTGGGGCGACGCCCGTCTTCGTCGATATAGAGACCGTCGAAGTACCTCTGATCAGCCTGGATGACGCCACGGCCAAGCTCACGGCACGGACCAAAGCCGTGATCGTCATGCATTATGCGGGCTACATGGTGGATGGCCTTGCCTGGCGGAGTTTTGCCGACAAGCACGGATTGCTTCTGATCGAAGACTCTGCCCATGCGGTGGGAGCCGCCCGTGGACCGGTTTTCGGAGACGCGGCTGTATTCAGCTTCTACGGCAACAAGAACATGACCACGGCCGAGGGCGGCATGGTTATCGCGTCCGATGCGGAGGTAGAACGGCGGATCCGCCGTGCCCGTGGCCATGGCATGACCAGCGGGAC
Source organism: Acetobacteraceae bacterium (assembly GCA_035535035.1). GTDB lineage: Bacteria > Pseudomonadota > Alphaproteobacteria > Acetobacterales > Acetobacteraceae > JASHVB01. The sequence continues at coordinate 10,952 of DATLQW010000066.1, read as the reverse complement.
GGCGGAACGTCTACAGAGCCGCGAGCCGACCTACGACGTCACCATGCTCGGATTCAACTACAGAATGTCGGAGCTGAATGCTGCCATCGGCCTGGTGCAGTTGCGCAGTCTTGATGCCTGGAACCGCCAGCGCGAGCGGCTTGCGCGCGCGTATCGCCGGCGCCTGAGCCAGCAGTGCCCGACCGTATCGGTCCCTTTTCCCGAGCCAAGGCCCGCGGCCTTCCACATTCTCCCGGTACTGCTGCCGGCGCTTGCAGAGCGTTTTGCCGTCATGGAGCGAATGCGCGAGTCGGGCATACAGACCACTTTCCATTATCCGCCGATTCATCTCCTCTCGTACTATCGCGACCTGTTTCCGTTGCTTAGCCTGGCACACACGGAGACGTTCGCGGCGCGGGAGCTGACCCTGCCGCTGCACCCGAAGCTCACTGAGCTCGATGTGGAGCAAGTGGTGGGCTCGCTGGCTGCCGCGATCGCAAGCTAGTTCAGAGGGAGTCTCATGAGCCACATGGGCCGATCCCTCGGACACCGTCCGCCTGCGCAGGCCTGGTGGCGTGCTGCGGCCGTCCGCGTTCTCGACCTTTCCATCGCTGTGTCGGGTCTTCTGTGTCTGGGCACGATCATGGGCTTGGTTGCTCTCTCGATCTTGCTGGAGGACGGGCGACCGGTGATCTACACCCAGGCCCGAATAGGCCGATACGGATACGCCTTCCGCTTATATAAATTCCGGAAGTTTCGCGTGGCCGACGGTACTGGACCGCGGCTTACAGTGAAGGACGACCCCCGCCTTACACGGGTGGGCCGGCTGATCGAGCGGACGAAGCTCGACGAGCTGCCCCAATTATGGAACGTCCTGATCGGCAGCATGTCGATCGTGGGACCGCGGCCGGAGGTACCCGAATTCGCTGACTGCTTTGACCGTGAGTGCCAACGTCTGCTTGATTTTAAACCAGGCATTTTTGGGCCGGCTCAGGTGGCGTTTCGCCGCGAAGGGGAACTCTACCCCGACCATGATATCGAGTTCTTTTATCGCGAGGTTCTTTTTCCTGAAAAGGCTCGCCTGGACCTGGCCTACTATCCGAACCGCTCGGTAAGCGGCGATATCGTGTGGATCTGGCGCGGCGTCGGCGCGGTCCTTGATCTCGCCGCTCCCGCAACGGTCCCGCCGCGCGGTGCGGCTTTTGCGGCATTGGGTGCGGCAATAGGCGGCCCCTCAGACCAAAGTCTCGACCTTCAGGAAAAGGGGTGAACGGTGGGCTACGAACGCACTCGAGTTCTCGTGACCGGCGCTGACGGCTTCATAGGCTCGCACCTGACCGAGGCCCTTGCCAATGCTGGAGCCGAGGTGACAGCGCTTTGTCTGTACAATTCCTTCGACTCACACGGTTGGCTGGACGAGGTACCCGAACAGATTACGCGGCGTCTCAAGCGCGTGCGCGGCGATGTTCGCGACGCGGGCTTGGTCCGCGCGCTCGTTGCGGGGCATGATATCGTTTTTCACTTGGCGGCCCTCATCGCGATCCCATATTCCTACCGGGCTCCACATTCATATGTTGAGACGAACGTCCTGGGCACATTGAATGTGCTGGAGGCGGTGCGTGCCTGCGCCACCAATCGCATGGTGCACACATCCACCAGCGAGGTCTACGGATCAGCCATCACGGTGCCGATCACCGAGGAGCACCGGCTGCAGGGCCAGTCACCGTACTCCGCTTCGAAGATCGGCGCGGATATGATGGCCGAGGCCTTTACACGTTCGTTTGAGGTGCCGGTAACGGTACTGCGGCCGTTCAATACCTTCGGGCCGAGGCAGAGCGAGCGCGCCGTGATCCCATCGATCATCCGGCAAATGCTAGACCGCGATTGCCCGACAGTGAGGGTAGGCGATATCAGGACCGTGCGGGACTTCAGCTTCGTCGAAGACACTGTCGCCGCATTCCTGGCCGTGGGCCTTGCCGGGAAGACCGACCCCGGTCGCGTCTATAACGCCGGAAGCGGAAGGGCGGTCGAGATTTCCGAGGTGATCGACCTGCTTGCCGGGATCACCGGATCGGACAAGCACGTCGAGCAGGACGAGACGCGCTTCCGTCCCCCCCAGTCCGAGGTGCTGGCCCTGCTCGCGGACGCAAGCCGCCTAAGCGCCGACACCGGATGGTGCCCACAGGTGGATCTGCGTGAGGGGCTGCGACGGACTGTCGACTGGTGGCGCGATCGACTGGCGGCCGGCCGTGTGCGGCACGGCACCAGCTTTATGACCTAGGCACATCACTCACGGCAGTCGCTACTGCTCGTCCGGCAGCGTCGCGGCGGCCATCACGAGCAGCATGCGTGATACCTAGTCGAGCGTGTAGCCCAGGCGTGAAATCGTGGAGAGCAGGATCGGTAGGACAGGCTCGAAATGTCGCATATAGTTCCGGTACCGGAATACGGAGTGCTCATACAGTGGCTTAGCGACCTGCGCGTAGCTTGCAGTGCGGGCGTATCGCCGGTTCTCGTGAAAGGCAAGACAGGCAGGCGCGAATGATTCGCCTATGAAGTCGAGCATGCGACGGACGCCCGCTTCCTGCGCACCAACGAGCTCCTCGTACCGGAGCGGAAGGTAGTGCAAGTCCATCTGGGACCTGTAGCGTTCGACCAATTCCATGATCAGTGCATAGTGCCGCGCGATAGTCTCAAGCTCGAAACCACAGAAAAAGCCGTGGGTGAGCTGGTTCGAGAATACGGAAAGCACGACGTCCAGCGGATGCCGCAGCACATGGAGCAACGGCGCTTCCGGGAACAGAAGAGCGATCAGACCCATGTGCATTTCGTTCAGCGGCATCTTGTCAGTGAACCACGGGGCCGCATCGTCGATCGCCCCGAGTTGGCGGGCGCGGCGAAAGTAGTGGTCACGCAAGAGATCAAGATCATCACAATGATCGCCCATCCAGAGCTCTGCCAATGCTTCCGGATAGGCCAGCGGGCTCTCCAGCACGCGCGGCATCAGTCCTGCGATTTCGCTGATGGTTGGCAACTCGTCGCCGGCATGGATGCGCGAATGGGCCGACAGGATCTGCTCGATCAGAGTGGTTCCCGAACGGGGAAAACCCAGGATGAACACTGGTTGCGCGATGTCCAGGCGTCTTCCGGCACGCGGCAGGAGCCGAAGGCGCCCCGCGGTGAAGAAGGCGGCCAGACGGGTGGCGAGGTCGCGAGCGTAGTCGGCGAGATAGACGTGCCCACTTAATGTGCGGGATCTGTGCTTGCCCGCGGTGAATGCAGCGAAGGCTGCATCGTAGTTGCCCAGGCGGTCGAGCAGGCGTCCCTTCATCAGCAACTCGTCGGGCCCGAGTTCGCCGTCTGTGGACATACAGGCCATCGCATCGAGAACCCCCAGTGCCGCCTCGTATTGCCCCATCCGGCCGAGCAGTACCGCGCGGCTGAGTTGAACGGAGGCATTTACGGGCGACACCGCTTCGGCGCGATCGAGCAGCGCGGCTGCCGCCTCAAATTCACGGTCGGCCTCTTCCAGCCGGGCCCAGCCGAGAAGGGTTTGAACGACGGACGGAGCGGCTGCCACCGATTCCTGGTAAAGCGCACGGGCCTCCGTCATGCGTCCTTGATTCTTGAGATTCCATGCCAGGTTGGCAAGCACGATGGGATCCGGGCGCGACGAGAGTGCCAGAACACGACGGTAGTGATACTCGCCCACCTGTGGCCGGTGCAACTCCGTCATGACCATGCCCATCAGGTTCTGGGCCTGCGGGCTTTCGGGCGCGAGCCTCACGGCATTACGGGCGTGGCGTTCCGCCTGGTCAAGCGCACCTCGGGCGAGTAGCAGTAACCCCAACTCGATCGTTGCCCACGCATTGTTCGGGTTCAGCGCGACGAGACGCCCTGCCAGCGCTTCGGCCGCACGGGCCCCACCGGCGGATTTGCGGAGTTCGTACAATAGCGCAAGTGCACGGGTTTCACCCGGTGCCCTTTCGAGCACAGCCAGACATAACCGCTCGACTGTCTCCCGGGCGCCCCGTTTCTGCGCCTCAACCGCATGTTCGATCAGAGTCTGCAGCGGCCCGCCCGCGTCCGCAGCAGCAACGACGGTTGGCTCAAATGCGCAGCAACGGATCTGGCGAAGTCCGCTGCCGCAGGCACATAGAAGATGCTCCTCCGTTTCGAGTTTTGGTGACATCACCGACCCAGGCTTGAATAGGGCATTCCAGTCGGCAATATGGAAACAGGCTTGACCGCTGTCATGGCTGCTCTCGGGCGATGGGATATGCCGCTGGAGAATCCCTCAGCATCGGATGCCGTCGGTGCTCAGCAGTGGGGCTGCCCTTGCGTGTTGCAGGCAAGGATATGCGCTGGAAGGTCGGGCGCGGAACGTGCGGTGCTCCAGCTGAATGCACCCCCGACGTGATTGTGCCGATCGAAGACCGTGCGCAAAGCAACCGAGTTTTCGAGCGAATGATCTGCCCGCTGCGAGCCCCAGCTATAGGCGTAGTCGAACTTCGGGTGCCGCAACAGGCTCTGCCAGCGCTGTAGGATCCGCCGCTCCTGCTGCGCACTCGGCAGAGCATACGTTCCTCCGGCTCCATCGGGCCAATCGCCGCCGCCAAATGATTGATACACCGGCACTATCTGAGCCGGCCTGAAGCCCGCCGCCTCGACGGCAGCGACATAGCGGTTAATGATGCGGTAATCGCACGCTTTCAGTTCTGTCCGGCACGGGTAGGGGGCCACCCCGACCAGGTCGACGTGCAAGGTAGTGGCATCGTACCCCTCGATGTAGGAGGGGTGTATCGGTGAGGAGAGGTTCATCAGAACGACGAAGGTTATCGCGCCCGGCATTCTGCCGTGGATCCACGCGGATTCTTCGTTGAGATGCTGCGCCGTGCAGAGCCGCTGAAGCCCGTGCGCTGTTATGCGCAACCGAGGATCGGGATCGTCCATCAGGTAGAAGCCAAAGACGTTGGCGCGACCAATATATGGCGCTACAGACTGTCGAAACTTCGCGGTTACGCCGTCGCACTGCCCGACCCAAACGAGCGCCCGGACCCCTGCGGGCAGCGCGGTCAGCAATTCCGGGCTGCTGACGTCGGCGAGATTGAAGCCGATATTTCCGGGTACATAGTGGCCGGCAGCGTCGAAATTCGTATTCGGCGCGTAATGGAGAGCGGTCACGGGGCCGGCATGCCGGGCCTGGACGAAGACTGCTCCTCCGGCGAGCAATGCTACAGACACCACGATGACGAGCCCCCATCGGCCGACCATCATCCGGACCATCCGCATAAAGCGCCTCTCCGTCCACATGGTTGCCTCCCTCCCACCTTGACCGACCCGCAGCCGGGCAGCCGGGCGCCGTCAGCTATGCGTGATGAACGTACCGGCCGCGCCGTCGCCAATGGCATGGAAGGTGCCGACTCCGAGACTGGCGGTCTGGAACTGCAAGCTGGCAACTTGCCCCGAGCCATTTGCGAGCTGCAGGAGGCCGGTGGCGGAATCATAGCTCTGCGATTCGCCTGCGAAGGCGAACTGCTTCAGGTCGATCGTCGCCCCGGTGCCGAAGCTTTCCAGCAGTGGCCCTGCGTAAGACGTGCTGCCGACATTGATACCGAAGGACCCTGCTGCCTCGATCGCCAGCTTGCCACCACCGACGAACTGCATCTGGGTCTGCGTTCCGAGCGCGGCGGCAATATCCAGAGAGCCTGTGGCAGTGATCTGGAACACCCCATCGCTCCCGGGATCAACTGCGGACGTTATGCCGAGCGATCCGTTCACCGCGAGCTGCCCGTCGTTCGTCACGGATGCGACTGCATTCGCGCCTCCGAGAGACCAGGAAGCCGACCCATCGACGACCAGGCTTTGGAAGTTCAGGAAGGAACCCGCATTGATGCCGCTGATAGACCCGGCCCCGGCAGCCAGTTCCATGGTGGTGGTTCCACCGCCTCCACCAACGGCGCCAACGAAAACGGCCCCGGGGTCTACAATCAGGCGATCGTTACCGCTTCCGGAGAACTTGATCGAATAGCTTGCGCCGCTGATCGTTCCGGCATTGGTGACCGTGCCCGCGCCCCCGGTCAGGAACACGCCAAAGGCGCTTCCTGCAACGGAACCGCCGGCGAGGTTGCTGATCGTCCCTCCGCCCTCGATATCCAGCCCGGCGGCACCGGTCGCGGAAATGCTGCCGGCATTCAGGATTGTTGCCGAGCCTCCGGTGGAAAAGATCCCAGCCACCCCGCCCTCGATTGCGGCACCGGTTCCGTTGGTCACCGTACCGCCGGCCTCCAGGGCAATCCCGTGCAGACCACCAATGACGCCACTATTGGCGACCGTCCCCGACGTCCCGGTCACGAACACTCCGAATCCCGGTCCGAAGATGGTGCCGCCCGAGGTGTTACTGACGCTGCCGCCAGCGCCCAGGGCGATCGCTGCTCCCCCGGCCGCCGTGGCATTGACGCTACCGGAATTGGTTACCGTCCCTGTCGCGGCGTTTTCGATATAGATGCCATTGCTGCCGCCGGAAATCGTCGCACCGGCAGCATTGGTGACGTCGCCACCTCGCGCCATAGCGATTCCATCGTACGTGGCGCCGACGATCCGCCCATTGTTCGTGACCGTCCCGGCGGCACCGGTGATGAAGACGCCGAAAGCGCCACCCGTAATGGCGGCGGAAGGGAAATTTGCGACCGACCCGCCGTCTGCGAGATCGATTCCGGCGCCGTTCGCCGCCGTACCGCCTATGCTCCCGGCATTGGTGACATCGGCCGGAGCGCGGTATTTGGCATAAACACCGTTTGAACCACCGACAATGGTGCCGCCCACGTTGTTCAGGATCACGCCGCCCAGCCCGAGGACGACCCCGTCATAGGTAGACGCAACGATCTGTCCGGAATTGCTCAGAATCCCCTGGCCGCCCTCGATAAAGATACCGAACTTATTGCCGAACACTTTACCGCCGGCGGTGTTCGTGACGGCGCCGCCATCTTCCAGATATACGCCCGAACCGTTGATACCGGTGGCGCTGATGCTGCCGCTGTTGGTCAACGCGCCGGGAGCCAGCTCGAAGAAAACACCCGTGTCGGGACCCGAGATCAGGCCTTCGGCGGCATTTGCGAGGCTCCCGCCGGCGGCGATAAGAACCCCGATGTGGTTGGGACCCTCTATCGTGCCGTGGTTCGTGATCATGGCGTTTCCGCCGGTAACAAATACGCCTGCCCCAAGCGTGCCAGCACCCGAAATCCGGCCCCCAACGGCATTGTTGACGGTGCCCCCGGCATCGAGCGCGACCCCATCGTCCACGGTGGCGACGATGCTGCCGGAATTCGCAACCGAGCCGATGGCGCCTTGGATGATGACACCATCTTCGCCGCCCAGTACGGAAGTAAGGTTGGTTACCGTGCCGCCTCGCCCGAAGGCGACGCCATAGGCACCCCCGGAAATCGTGCCGCTGTTGGCCAGGGTTCCGGCCGCACCGGTAATGTACACCCCCGCGCCAGACGTGAAGCCGGATCCGAGCGTGCCCGTGCCCGAGATTCGACCTCCAGCCTGATTTGCGACGCCTCCGCCCGCGGCGAGCCATATCCCATCGGCACCCGAGATGGCGCCGGCGTTGACGACACTGCCCACACGACCCAGCACCGTGATACCGGCGCTCGCGCCCGAGATCGCGGCGCTTACAGCCCCTGACAGTCCGTTGTCGATCGTACCGCCATTCTGAAGCTTGATGCCGACGCCCCCGGAGCTTGCCACCACGCCGTCGTTCACGATCGTCCAGGCCATGAGGCTCGATCCGTCCACGCCATCGGCTCCGGCCGCCAGTGAGGTGATGGTACCGGTGGCGGCGATGATCAGCGGGTCCTGGCTGCTGACCGTGAGAACGACCGGTCCTGCTGTCGGGGCATTGATGAATTCGGTCATGTGAGTGCCCTCCGATACGTTTGTCCGGGTTTGAGGTCGGCGCGGGTCTGAAGGCTTCCGGGAGTGGTTCGGCCATCCCCGTTCGTGTTGGTCCGGTCGGCCCACCGGCAACGAAGATCGCGCATTGTACAGCGTCACTTCAGATCTCTCAGAGCACCTTTGGACCTAAACCCTTGGATTGAATATCGCCGATGGATCTTTCTCGTGCGTTTGCATCAACCGCCTCTTCCGATATCGGCTTCGTTTCCGCGAACGGGCCGAATTCAGAAGAATCATCGCCATGCAATGGATTTCGCACCAGCGCCGGTGCCCGAAGGTTTTCAAAAGCCGGATGTCTGAACTGTTCCGCTGGCTTTGTTCCATGACAGTGATAGGATGGATATGCAAACGGTCGGCCACACGGATATCAGACCGACATCGACGAGCGCGCGCAGAATACAGCGATCAGGGTACGGCCGGTTGCGGTATCGGCACCGTGATGCAGGCAATCCGGTCATCTTCCAGCACGGCGCAGGATAGCCCCCCACCCAACCCTGCCCCGGTATCCAGCCCGATCCGCCCGCCCCCGATGAATGGCTCCGCCACCACGCTATGGCCATGCACCACCACCGCGCCGAACGCCGCCGGTTCGGACAGGAACGGCTCCCGGATCCCCAGCGCGTCCTCGCGCCGCTGCCGCGCCAGCGCCACGCCCGGCCGGAGCCCTGCATGCACGAACAGATACCCCCCGACGCGATACGACAGCGCCAGGCCGTCCAGGAACGCATGGTGCGCCTCCGGCACCAGCCTCGGCCACGCCGAGCGCGACGTGCCAGGTGGAATGCCCCAACTCGCCAGGCTCGCCCCGCCCCCGGCAGCCAGCCAGTCCGTCGCCGCCGGCGCGTCCCCGGCCAGCGCATCGAGCAGCATCTGCTCGTGATCGCCCCGCAGCGCCACCATCTCCGCCACCGCCACCGGCGGCGGCCCCGCCAGGCAGTCGAGCACGCGAGCGCCATCCGGACCATAATCGATATAATCACCAAGCAGAACGATGCTCGCCTGCGCCACCGGCCGCGCCGTGAGGTCGCCGCGGATCGCGCCCAGCAACACCTCCAGCGCCGCCGCGCACCCATGCACATCGCCGATCGCGTAAACCCGCCGCTCCGCCGGCAACCACCCCGGCGCCGCCCGGAACACGAGCGGCGCGTCCAGGCCGGAGGACACGCGCGGCGGCGCCCACTCCGGCACCGCCGGCGGCGCACGCAGCCGGCGCCCCGCGCGCCCTACCGCCATCCCGCCGCCCGCCCCGGGCCGCGGCCGAAAGCGCGCCGAGGGCACACCTGTTCCCCGCCGCCCCGGCCTGATAGGCTCGCCCGCATCAAGAACCGGACCCGGAGGACAGCGTTGGGCACGATCACCTTCCCCGTCGAAGCCTCGCACATCATGATGTTTGCGCGCGCCGTCGGCGATACCAACCCGGTCTACCACGACGCGCAAGCCGCACGGAAAACCGAGGTCGGCGGCGTCATCGCTCCCCCTACCTTCGGCCAAGCCGTCGCCCAGTTCGACCCCGACTACCACCTGCGCCCGAAACCCGGCCAGCCCTGGTTCGGCTCCGGCAAAACCCCGTCGGGGGTCGAGAAAGCGCCCTCCGCCGGCGGCCTGCACGCCGAGCAGCATTTCGAATATCATCGCCAGCTGCGCCCCGGCGACGTGCTCACGGTCGAGCTGAAACAAGGCAAGACGTGGGAGAAGGAAAGCAAGCGCGCCGGCAAGCTTACGTTCCGTGAACGGATCGTCGAATACCGCGACCAGTCCGGCGCACTGGTCCTGACGGCGCGCGGCGTCGGCGTGACCACCGAACGCCCCGTCGATCGGGGTTGAAGGAGGCACCCATGGCCCTCAGCGCGAGCCATCTGAAAATCGGCGACAGCCACAGTGAAACCGTGGTGGAAAACCTGACCCGCACGCAGATCGTGCAATACGCAGGCGCCTCCGGCGACTACAATCCGATCCACACGGATGAAATGTACACCACCAAGATCGCCGGCTACCCGAGCGTGTTCGCGCACGGCATGCTGACCATGGGTCTCACCGGCAAGATGCTGACGAACTACGTCGGCGACGGCCGCCTGACGAAATTCGGCGTCCGCTTCACCAACCAGGTCTGGCCGGGTGACACGCTCGTTGCTACCGCAACCGTCACCGCGATCGAGAACGGGTTGGTCTCGCTCGACGTCGCTACCACCAACCAGGACGGCAAGGAAGTCGCCCGCGGCAGCGCCGAGGCACGCATCGACCCCTGAAGCGCGCGATGGGGGGCGATCGCGCCCCCGGCCGCGGCCTCAGCCCGTCGCGCCGAGTGCCCAGGCGAGCACGCCCTTCTGCGCGTGCAGCCGGTTCTCCGCTTCGTCGAACACGACCTACTGCGGCCCATCGATCACGCCGGCGGTGACTTCCTCGCCGCGGTGGGCCGGCAGGCAGTGCATGAAGATCGCGTCCGGCGCGGCCTGCGCCATCAGCGCTTCGTTCACCTGGTACGGTGCCAGCAGGTTGTGGCGGCGTTCGTTCGGGTCGTCCGACATGCTGACCCAGGCGTCGGTGACCACGCAGCGCGCGCCGGCGACCGCGACCGCCGGATCGTCCGTCAGCTCGATATGCCCGCCCTGCGCGCGCGCCCAGTCCAGCAGCTCCGCCGGCGGGCGCAGCGCGTCGGGCGTTGCAAGCCGCAGGGTGAAGCCGAAGCGCACCGCCGCCTCGATCCAGCTCCGCGCGACGTTGTTGCCGTCGCCGCACCAGGCCACCACCTGCCCGGCGATCGGGCCGCGGTGTTCCTCGAACGTCAGCACGTCGGCCATCAACTGGCACGGGTGGGACGTGTCGGTCAGCCCGTTGATCACCGGCACCGTCGCGAAGCTGGCGAGTTCGTGCAGCTTCCCCACCTGGTCGGTGCGCAGCATGATCGCATCGACGTAGCGCGACAGCACCCGCGCGGTATCGGCCGGGCTTTCGCCGCGCCCCGACTGCATGTCGCGTGCGCTGAGCACGATCACGTCCCCGCCCAGTTGGCGCAT
>DATLQW010000065.1:0-18529 GCA_035535035.1 Acetobacteraceae bacterium | reverse complement strand
ATAAGTATTGAGGTCCAGGGGCTCGGCCCCTGGCGGGGTTTGGGGCAGTGCCCCAACCTTACTTTGCTACATCGGTCAATGGTTCGGGGGCCGGGTATAACTCACCCCGCAGCACCAATCCCGCGAAGCGGGTTCGTGCTTGGGCCGAAAGGCGCGCTCTACCCGGAATACCCGGTCGCCGCCGTCTGTGCCCGGGTGTTGGGCCGGCCGGTCAAATGGATATCGGACCGGTACGAAGATTTCATGTCCACCAACATGGAGCGCGACCAGTTCTGGGACATGGAGATCGCGGTCAACGGCGACGCCAAAATCCTCGGCGTGCGGGGACGGCTGGTGCATGAGCAAGGGGCGTATCTGCCGTCGGGCATCGTGCTGCCGTGGATCGCGGCGACCACGGTGCCCGGTCCGTATGTTGTTCCGGCGTTCCGGATGGACGTGATCGCGGCGATGACCAACAAGCCGGCATGCTCTCCGGTGCGCGGCGCCGGACGGCCGCAGGGCATCTTCGTGATGGAACGGCTGATGGATCGCGTCGCGCACGAGCTGGGCCTGGATCCGGCCGAGGTGCGGCGGCGCAACTTCATCAGGCCGGAACAGATGCCGTACAAAGTGGGCATCATCTTCCGCGACGGCCGCCCGGTGGTTTACGACAGCGGCGACTACCCGACCTGCCAGGAAAACGCGCTGGCGGCGGCCGACTACACCGGCTTTCGTGCCCGCCAGGCGGCGGCGCGCGCGGGTGGAAAATACCTGGGGATCGGCATCAGCAACGTGGTGGAGGGCACCGGCCTCGGCCCGTATGAGGGCGCCACGGTGCGGGTCGCGCGCACCGGCAAGGTCACGGTGTTCACCGGCGCCACGCCGCAGGGCCAGTCGCACAAGACCACTTTCGCGCAGATCGCCGCCGACCAGCTCGCCGTCGGCATGGACGACGTCACCATCGTCACCGGCGACACCGGAACGATCGCCTGGGGCATGGGTACCTTCGCCGCCCGTTCGGCGGTGAACGCCGGATCGTCGGTCTATCTGGCCGCGGTGGAGGTGGGGAAGAAAATCAAGAACTTCGCCTCCGGCATGATGGAGGTCGCGCCCGAGGACCTGGAGCTGCGCGACGGCCACGTCGGCGTGCGCGGCGTGCCGGGCATGCAAAAGAGTTTCCGCGAGGTCGCGATCCACGCCATCAGCGCCCCCGGCATGTCGAACCTCGGCGGCCTGGTGCCGGGCCTGGAATACACGGCCTATTTCACGCCCGATCAGTCCACCTACTCGAATGGCACGCACATCGCCGAGGTGGAAGTCGATATCGAGACCGGTGCGGTCGAAATCCGGCGTTACGTGGTGTTCCACGATTGCGGCCGGGTGATCAATCCGCAGGTAGTCGAAGGCCAGGTGGTCGGCGGCGTCGCGCACGGCGTCGGCAACGCGCTGTTCGAGCGCATGGTGTATGACGACAACGGCCAGCCGCAGAGCACGACCTTCGCGGACTATCTGCTGACCACCGCGCCGCACATGCCGCGGGTCGAGGTGCACCACATGGAAACCCCCTCGCCGCTCAACCCGATCGGGGTGAAGGGTGCCGGAGAGGCGGGCACCAACCCGGCCATCGCGGCGATCGTCAACGCGGTGAACGATGCGCTGACGCCGTTCGGCGTGTGGATCACCGAGGCGCCGATCACCCCGCAACGGATCGTGGAGCTGCTGGGAGAGGCGGCGCTGGGGCGGACGCGGTAGGACTCCGCGGCGACCGGATCGCCGCGACGACGGCGACCGACCGATATCCGGCGAGACGGCCGGAACCGGCATTCCCGCAAAAGCGCCCACCCGCGCCGCATCGGTTTCTGCTCTCGCGGGGGTAACAGTTCCGGTCACGGCGTATCCACGCCAAGTGACGCTTGCTGCGCAATTCCCATTTCCCGTGGGAGATTGCGTCGCTTCGCCAACGAAAACAGACTCCCCCTCCCCTTGAGGGAGGGGTTTGGGGGGAGGGGTCGGCCGGAGGCTCGCACCGACGACCGCCCCTCCCTCAAGGGGAGCCACCTGCTTCCCGCGACCTGCGCAGTTTCATCCAGGGCGGGTCGGCCACCACCGGCCGGTGGTCAACGCGCATGACAGCACTCGCCGACGGGATCGGACTGTCAGGATCACCGCGCCGGCGTGGATACCATTCGTGAAGCGCGGTATCGCGGCGGCTGCCCAAACGATGACGGGCGCGATTCCCTACGCCGCGGCGCCGCCCCACCGCGCCGCCGCGGCGTCGTCGGTTTCGCGCGCCTCGACCCAGACGCCGGTTCCGTCGGCGAATTCTTCCCGTTTCCAGAACGGCGCCCTTGTCTTCAGCCAGTCGATCAGGAAATTGGTCGCCGCAAGCGCCTCGCCGCGATGCGCCGCCGCGGCCAGCACCAGCACGATCTGCGCGCCCGGCTCCAGCCGCCCGACCCGGTGCACCACCGTGCAACCCAGCAGCGACCAGCGCTGCGCCGCCTCGCCGGCGATGCGCCGGATCGCAGGCTCGGTCATCGCCGGGTAGTGCTCCAGGGTCATCGCGGCGATCGGCCGTCCGGCGGCGGCATCGCGGACGGTGCCGACGAAGCAGCCGATCCCGCCGATGTCGGTCCGCCCGGCGGTCAGCGCGGCAAGCTCTGCCGACACGTCGAAATCCGCCTCCTGCACGCGCACCGTCGCCATTCCTGCACTCCCTGGGCCCAACCCCGCAGGGTCAAGATAGGCGGCAGCCGGACAAATTTCTCCCCTCCCCTACAGGGAGTGGGGAGCTATTGGCAGGGCCGCCGCCATGCCCCGCCGCCGACCCAACCGGCGCGACGGCGGCAGCACTTCGCACTACCCGACGAACTCCGTCACAAACCGCCGGTTGATCTCGGCGAACGTTTCCGGGTTGAACCCTCCGCCCGCCTCCATCTCGTGCATCGCCCGGAAATAGTCGCCGTTATCGCCGGGGATGGTCCATTCAAGGATCTTGCCCATGGTGCTCGCGACGTTCTTGAACGTGTGCACCGTGCCGCGCGGGACGAAAACCAGCGTTCCGGGCCCGACGGTCGACTCGTTGCCGTTCACGCCGAGGGAATAGGTGCCCTCAAGGACGAAGAAATACTCTTCCCGGTCGCGGTGAAGATGGGGCGGCGGTCCTTCACCGGGTTTGACCTCGGCGACGATCGCCGAAAATGTCCCGCCGGTGTGTTCCCCTCCCAACATCACCTTCATGTCGATGCCGAATGGACGGATCGTCTCCGCCTGTGCCTCCGTCATGATCATCGGCTGCAACGCATGGCCGGCGTTCGGCGAAGCGGCGGTCCTGGATTCCGAATTCATGGCAACGCCTCCTGGGATTTGATTTCTGCCGCACCGACCTTAGCCCGAGGGCAACGCGGGCGGAACGGGCTTTTGGCGCAATGGTCCGGACGTGACCTGCGGAGCCGGGCTTTTGCGCGGCCTGCCGGAACGCCTTGTCGTGTGGCGCCGCTGCCGTCAGCCCGGGCGCTCGGCGCGGCGCCGTCGAGACGCCCACCATGTCCTGGCCGCGCCATTCAAGAGCAGAAGGACGGATTGCCGGGGTGCAGGCCACATTTCGCACGGCCGCGCGACACTTGCCGGCATCAGCCGCCGGTGACCGGCGGGAAGAACGCCACCTCGTCGCCCGGATGCAGCGCGGCCGAGGCCGGCGCGAACTCCTGGTTCACCGCGCACCGCACCGAGCGGCGATTGGCGAACGCCGCCGCATATCCCGGACCGCGCACCGCCAGGTGCTCCACCAGGTCGGCGACCGTCGCCACACCGGGCGGGAGCGAGAAAGCCTCCTCCGCGGTACCCACGCGCTCGCGCAGCCAGGCGAAATACAGGACGGTCAGGGGCCTGCCGGTGTCCGCCATGATCGTCAATGCGGCGTCGGGATGGTCTGGATCGAGCCGTCCGACTTGATGATCGTGCTGGTGCCGTTGCCGTTCGGCACGACGATCGCCGAACCGCCGCCCGGCATGGTCATGGTCTGATAGCCCTGGGTGCCTCCGGTGGTCACCCCCGGACCGCTCGGCGTCTGCACCACCTGGCCCGCAGCCGGCGGCGGCGGGAGGGAGGGTCCATGCGACGGCACCACGGCCTGCTGCTTCGGCAGCGGCGCCAGCCCCGGCTGGTTCGAGCCTGGCGGCGTGGAACTGCCGCGCGACATTTGCGGCGGCAGCCCCGGCGGCGGCTGCCCCGATGCTGGCTCCTGGGACGCCGCGCCGCGGTTCAGCGGCGAGCCGGGGACGGGTTGCTCCGGCCCCATACCCAGGTCGCCCTGCTGTTCCAGCTCCTGCAGCGTCGGCGTCGGCGGCACCGGACCCGGCCAGACATCGCCCGGCTGCGGCGTCAGCGGCGGCACGGTGACCGTGTCGCCCTTCGCCCGAAGCAGGTTCTCGGCGTCGCCCGCCGGCGCGTACGGCTGACTCCCGGTGAAGAAGGGCGGACTCCACCAGGTCCGGTAGCCGCAGCCTGCGAGCATGAGCACCAGGCCCAGGGTGGCGAAACGCCGCATGAAGACCAGTCTCCCCCAGATGAGCCGTGGCCGCGGCCCGATCGATCGTGCAAATCCGGCAAAGGCCGCCTCGGCCAAGCCAACCCCGGGCAACTGTGCCCTCATAGCACGCGCTACTCAAGCGCGAGGAATTGCAGCAGCCACTCCGCCACGGTTGCCGGATCGTTCAGCGGCAGCAGGGTGCGGCCGCAGCTTGCCAGTGGCGCGTCGGCGGCTACCGCCACGACATCCGGCTCGGTGTGCCAGATCGGCGGCTTGCCCAGCACCGGACGATAGACCTCCAGTTTGGCGAAGGGATGCGTCTTGAAGCCCTCGACCAGGACCAGGTCAACCGGCTGCATGCGCGCCAGCAGTTCCGGCAGCCGAGGCTCCGTCCCGCCGATCTCATGCAGCAGCGCCCATCTCGCGCCGGACGCCACCAGGACCTCGCGGGCGCCGGCCTCGCGATGGCGGAAACTGTCCTTGCCGGGGCGGTCCATGTCGAAGCCGTGATGCGCGTGCTTGACGGTGGACACCGTCAATCCGCGCCCGCGCAGCAGCGGCAGCAGGGCGGTCAGCAAGGTGGTCTTGCCGCTGCCGGACCAGCCGACAATGCCCATGACTTTCAAGCGAGGACCTTCAAGCGGGGAGCTTCACGAGGGCAACTGGCGCTTCCGCAGCGGATCGGCCGACACCGTGGCGTGGCGCCAGCCGGCGGTCAGGTAGTCCCAGCCGGTCCACAACGTGAGGCCGGCGGCCACCCACAACATCGCCTCGCCGATCATCGACACCGGCAGGAACCCCAGGTGCAGCAGGTGCGCCGTGGTGTCACCCGCCAGCAGCGTGCCCAGCGCGCCCATCTGGAAGCCGGTCTTCCACTTGGCCAGCGGCGTCACCGGCAGGCCGATGCGGATGCCGGCCAAGTATTCGCGCAGCCCGCTGACCAGGATCTCGCGCAGCATGATGACGATGGCCGGATACAGCGCCGCCTGGGAGAGCCGGTTCTGGCCGACCAGCATCATCAGGGCAGCGCCGACCAACAGCTTGTCGGCGATCGGGTCCAGCATGCGGCCGAGATTGGATTGCTGGCGGCGGCTGCGCGCCAGTTTGCCGTCGTAGTAGTCGGTGATGGCGGCGGCGCTGAACACCACGCAGGCGGCGAGGTCGGCCGCCGGCAGGCGCAACGCCACCAGCACCACCAGCAACGGGATTGCGGCGATACGCGATAGCGTAAGGACGTTGGGCAGGTCGGTGGGCATCGGTGCCCTATCCTACTCTCTCCCGCGGTTCCGTGGGAGAGGGAGAGTGACGGCAATTGCATTACGTGGCGCCGCCGATTCGCGGGCACGTCGCAGCATGGCAAAGCGACAGGCGGCGCGGTGGCTGCCGCGACCGAGGCGGCAAAACGCCCGGCCGGGACGGTCTCGATAGCTTCCGGCAACCAGATGCGCCCTGCCCTGCCCGCTGCCGTCCCGCGCATATGGAACGGTTGAGAAAGCAGGCCCACTGCCGCAAGTTCGGCCCTCTGCGAGACAGGCCGCCGATCAGGGGGAACGGAACCTGCCCCTGCCACGGACTATCAAGACGTTCAACGGCGGCAGGTGCTTCGGCCGACGCATGGAACACTGGTGCGTCGGCGACGGGTTTTCAGGTCGATCGTGCCGGCACGGCAACAGGGCGACAGGCCAGGCCCTCGGCGACTTCGGCCCCGGCTTCCGGATTGGACAAATCCGGGAGAACGACATGAGCGGTACTTCCATGGCTGGCCAGCCATGGAATACCGGCCAGCCATGTGCCTGGACGCAAGCCACCTCGCGCCGCGCCCGGCGTGCACCGCTTTCAAAGCGGTGAATGCGCCATCCGGCGCCCGGCGGCGCACCCAACCCGGATGCCGCGCGGCGCAAGCACCCGATGCGACGTTGAGACTCTACCCTGCCAGTTCGCGCGAACGCACCGTGGCCGCGGCGATCGCCCGGTTCATCGCCGCGGGCCAGGCGTCCGGCGCCATCAGCACCTTCAGCGCGGCCTCGGTGGTGCCCGCCGGGCTGGTGACCGCGCGACGCAGCGCCGCCGCATCCTCGGTGCTGGCGGCCAGCAGCGCGCCGGACCCGGCCACGGTCTGCCGCGCCAGCAGCCGCGCCATATCCGCCGGAATCCCCTGCGCAACCGCCGCCTGCTCCAGCAACTCGGCGAGCAGGAACACGTAGGCCGGGCCGCTGCCGGATACGGCGGTGACGGGGTCGAGCAAAGCCTCGTCGTCCGCCCAGGCCACCACGCCGATCGCCTGCAACAGTTGCTCGCACAGCGTGCGCTGCGGAACGGAGACGCCCTGGCCGGCGCAGGCCACCGTAACGCCCTGGCGCACCGCGGCTGGCGTGTTCGGCATGGCCCGCACGATCGCCGCCTGGGCTCCCAGCAGGGCGCTGATGCCGCCGATGGTGCGGCCGGCCATGATCGACAGGAACACCGCGTTGCCGACGAACCGAGCGTGCGGCGGCAGGGCGTCGGCGGCGCTCTGCGGCTTCACCGCCAGCACCACCGCCGCGGGGGCAAATGCCGCGGGGATCGAGGCGGCGTCCGCCACCACCGTCAGGTCCGGCCCGGCCAGGCGCGCCGCCTCCGGCGCCGGATCGACGGCGACCGACGGAGCCAGACCGCGCTCGCGCCAGCCGGACAGCATGGCGCTGCCCATGCGGCCGCAGCCGACCAGCAGGATCGGCGGGATGTCGCCGGCCGGGCGGTCCGGATGGGTCATGCCTCGCCCGCGCATTCCAGCATCGCTGCGGCCAGCGCGTCGGTCGGGGCCTTGCCGCCCCACAACACGAACTGGAAGGCTGGGAAGAAGCGCTCGCACTCGGTGAGCGCGATATCGACCATGTCCTCCAGGCTCTCCGCCGAGGCGCCCGGCGCGCCGCGCAGCAGCACGGAGTGGCGGAACACCGGCATGCCGTCCTCGCCCTCCAGCCCGAAATGGCCGATCCACAGCTTTTCGTTGGCCAGGGCAAGCAGCTCGTACAGCAGGCCGCGGCGCCCTGCCGGCACCTTCAGGTCGAACGCACAGGTGAAGTGCATGGCGCTGATCTCGCGCGACCAGTTGAAGTAGAGGCCGTAGTCGCACCAGCGGCCGGGCGCCTCGGCGGCCATTTCGGAGTCATTGCGGCGGTCGAACGACCAGTCGTTGGCGGCGACAATCTGCTCCAGGACGTCGAGCGGATTGGCCGCGGCTTCGAGGTAGGTGGACAGCGAGGCCGACATGCGGGGTCTCCCATCTGAAGGAAGGCCAGGCGGGGTCGCCGGGGGCGCCGGTCATGCCGACCGGGAATTGTGTGGAATCGCCCGAGGTTACCCGCGACTCCTAAGCTACCGGCCGAACGCGCCGCGCCGCAAGGGGCACGCGCGGCAGGAGGCGCAACCGGGGCTCGGGGATTGGCGGTTGACAGGGACGGGCAGTCTTTGTTAGAACAAACAGGCAACTTAGGGTGCCCGAGAGTGAATGAGGACCGCCCGTTCGGCTACGAGACCCTGAAACTGCGCGCGGTCTTTGTGCCGAAGGGCAACCCGGGCAGCATCTCCGCGGCCGACATCACCGACTACTTCGGCCATGACGTGGTGAGGCTCCGGTACTCCTGGCACGGTTCCGAGGGCGGCGGGCTCGAACTGGAGCCGGCGCCAGATCGCGCGGACGGCGGTGAGAGTGCCGCCGGCCCAATGCAAGACGCGGATGATCCCGGCTTCGCTCCGTCCGGGCCGCCGACCGCGCGCGCGATGCCGCCGACACCGACGCTGGCGCGGGCGCCGCGGTATGTCGATCCGGTCAGGACGGCGGTCGCGACGTGGCGGCTGACAGCCGCCCCGTCAGCGAGCAAGTTGGTGCCCAGCGCGGACCGGCGGCAACCAGTACCGCCGCCCCAGGTTGCACAGTTCTTCGAGAATCGGGCCATCTATGAGGAGATGGCCAAACGCCTGGACACCGATGCCGAGTTCCTCATGGCGCTGTCATCGTGGGAGAGCGGTTGGGGAGACGCGCATAATCGGGCGCTGCACAACCTGTTCGGGGTAACGAATCACGGAGCCAATAACCTGTCCTTCGCATCCGACCAGGAGGCGGCGGACTACTGGGTGACCCATTACGGATCGTATGTTCGAGGAGCGAGGACAATGGACGAGTTCATCGCTGGCTTGCGGCGTGCACATTATAACCCCCATGCGGGATATTACGATAACGTCAAGAAGCGACTTGAGACAGTCCGCAAGTACCGCAACACTGACAGACCTGAATAGCGATGCGCTCCTGGCTCCTTGCGATCCTTCTGCTCTGCGGCGGTAGCTACGCAGGCGCGGCGCAGGACTATATGAATCCCACGTACGGCTATTCCGTGCAGGTCCCTGATGGCGTGCGCATGTTGCAACCTGCGTCACCGTTACCAAACCACGGAATAACGGTCGAACTGGGAGGCCGCCGGAATATATCGATAGACGGGTCGTACGACGCCGCCTTTTTCGGGTCGGCCATGGCCGCTCTCCGCCAGACGCTCTCGTACGAACACTGGGCCGGGAAGCCGTTTGTTCGGGCGACCAGGCTGGCGGGCCTGCCGGCTGCCCGGGCCGAGCGCGGGCATAATGGCCGCCGCCAGGTACGGATTGCCGCCTATCGCACGCGCGGCGCCGAGATAGCCGTATTCTACGAGATCGACCTCGATACCGACACGACCCACGCGGCGCGGGATGAGGCGGTGTTCAATTCGATCCTGCGCAGCTTCACGCTCCACCCGATGCCGCGCTGACCGCCACACCAGTCACCGCTGCGGTTTCGGCCCCGCCTTCAGCGCCGGCACCCGCGCCTCCAGCACCGCCGCGCGGCCCGCCAAGTCGGTCATTGCGTGCTTCGCAGCGTGTCGAAAGTGCAGGCTCCCGACATTAATGAAGACTATCCATTGCAGCCGGACCCAAAAATCATGGTTCTTCGCTGTTTGGTGTGGGCGATAACGACCGGGTTGGACTATCGGACCTCGGCTGGTCCGGTCCGCCCTGATCGAGGAAAACGCCGTGCTCGCCGCCGTCAAGGATGCTTCGCACCGCTCCGCGGTGGCCTTCGGCCACCCTTGACCGCGGCTCCGCGCGGCGTTGTGAAGTGAGGTGGCGCCTGGAGTTGGACACCAACACCGTCGAACGGGCGATTCGGCCGGTCGCGCTCGGGCGCAAGAACGCGTTGTTCGCTGGTGCCGACGCCGGCGGCAAGCACTGGGCCATCGTTGCCTTGCTGATCCACTCGGCGAAGCTGAACGATGTCGATCCGCTCGCCTGGTTGACCGACGTGCTTGAGCGCATTGTGGCGGGACGGGCCAAGAACCACGAACTCGCCACGCTGCTGCCATGGAACTGGAAGTCGGCCAAGCCTGTCGAGGTGCCCAGCAGCGCGTAGCGGCCCACGCTGTTCTTCCGCCGCAGGCCGCCACAATGCTCCGCGTCGCTTGCGCCACCGCCCCGGCTCAGAGGCAACAAACACCGAACTTGATCCGCTATCCCTCATCCTGCCAATACAGGATCATGCGCCGGGCATGCTGGGCAACGTGGTGCTGGCGCAACACTTACGCTTGGCGCGACGACGGCATCCTCCCGATGCCCGGAAACCACCCTCGCGGTGCGGTCTCCTCAATAAGACTTCGGCAACCCCAGCGCCCGCTCCGCCACATAGCACAGCACCAGCTCCTGGCTGACCGGCGCGATCAACGGCAGAATTGACTCGCGGAAGTACCGCTCGACATGGAACTCCTTCGCATATCCCATCCCGCCATGCGTGCGCACCGCCCGCGACGCCGACTTGAAGAACACTTCCGCGCACAGGTATTTCGCCGCGTTCACCTCCGGCCCGCACTCCGCGCCGCTGTCATACAGCCACGCCGCCTTGAACAACATCAACTCCGCCGCCTGCTGCTCGATCCACAGCTCCGCCAGCGGATGCTGGATCGACTGGTTCATCCCGATCGGCCGGCCGAACACCACGCGGTCCTTGGCATACTGTACCGCCTTGTCCAGCACGTAGCGCGACGCACCCAGAATCCCCGCCGCAACGATCATGCGTTCCGAGTTCAGCCCGTGCAGCAGATATTGAAACCCGCGTCCCTCCTCGCCGATGCGGTCCTCCAGCGGAATTTCCAGCCCGTCGATGAACAGCGCATTGGAATCCACCGCGTTGCGCCCGCATTTCTCGATCTGCCGCACCTCCACCTTGCTGCGGTCGAGGTCGGTGTAGAACAGCGTCATCCCAGCGCTCGCTTTCGGGCTGTCCTCGAAACGCCGGGTGCGCGTCAGCAGCAGGATCTTGTTGGCAACCTGCGCGGTGGAGGTCCACACCTTGCGCCCGTTCACCACGTAGCGGTCGCCGCGGCGCTCGGCGAAGGTGCGGATATGCGTGGTGTCGAGCCCGGCATCCGGCTCGGTCACCCCGAAGCAGGCGCGGTCGGTGCCGGCGATGATCGGCGGCAGGAAGCGGCGTTGCTGTTCCTTGCTGCCGAATTTCACGATCGGCTGACAGCCGAACATGTTCATGTGCAGGGTAGAGCATGCATTGAAGCCGTTGCGGCCGACTTCGGACATGATGATCGCGGCCTCGGTGATGCCGAGGCCGGCGCCGCCGCATTCCTCCGGGAAGATCGCCCCGAACCAGCCGGCCTCGGCGAAGGCGCGGCTGAATTCGTGCGGGAATTCGTGGTGCAAATCCTTGTGGTACCAGTAGTCCTCGCCGAACTCCGCACAGATGCGGGCGATGCTGTCGCGAATCTGCCGCTGTTCGTCGGTGAGCATGAAATCCATCGCCGCCTCCGTCCCTGGGCGGGGCGATTGTGCGCAGCGGAAGATCGGGTGGCAATGACGGATGGGATCGGGGAGCAGGGCAATCGCTTGAACAGCGGCGGCCGCGGGCGGCCTGTCCGAGCGCATGGATTGCGGGAGATACATGGGCCGGTGGCTACGCTCTTAAGCCGCGCGCACGGAGCTACCTGATCGTTGCCAGAACCTCCCGTGCAACGGTCTCCGCCGTCATGCGCACATGCGCCTCCGCCGCCGCCACCGCGCCATCGGCGTCGCGCGCCAGCACCGCATCGGTGATCGCCCGATGCTCCGCCGCCGCGTCGCGCGGCACCGAGGCATCCGCAAACGCCAGATACCGGTAGCGCGCGTTGCGATCCAGCAACATCGCGTAGAAATCCACCAGCCAGCGCGAGCCGCACGCCGCGATCAGCGTCAGGTGATAGGCGCGATGCCGCGCCTCCCACTCGGGATTGAACGAGCTGTACCCCTCCGCCCCTTCCCGCTCCACGCGCGACAGCCGATGCGCCGCCAGCACCACCTGCTCCTCCCATGCCGCGTCGCCGTTGCGGATCGCCTCGCGCAGCGCCAGGCCGCCGATCCAGCACAGCGTCTTGGACAGCTCCTCCAGATCTTCCAGACTGACCGGAGCAACCCGAAACCCACGCTGGTCAACGCGGAGGACCAACTCCTCGGCGGACAATCGGTTCAGCGCCTCGCGCAATGGCGTTGCGCCGATGCCGTAACGGGCGCACAGCGCATCGATCGGCAGTTTCTCCCCGGGCCGGAACACGCCCCGCAGGATGTCGTTGCGCAGCCGCGCGTGGACCACGCTGGCCAGCGTGGCGTGGCCCTCGGCCTCCGCCGCGTCGCCGTGTGCCGCCGAATTGCCCACCGTCGCCGCCCTCCCGACGGAAAATATATATGATCCCTCTTGCCGAGGGTAAAAAATGTATGGTTTCCTGGCGGCTCGGGAGGTGGCCATGGCAGACGAACCGGCTTCCGCGGACCGACTCAAGGTCCGCGACATTGCACTGGAAGTGCTGCGCCGCGGTGCGGGACCGCCGATCCTGGCCTTGCACGGCATGCAGCCGATCGCCCCGGCCGCACGCTTCCTGGACCTGCTGGGCCGCCACGCCGAGATCATCGCCCCGTCGCATCCCGGCTTCGGCGCTTCGCCGCGCCCGGCCGATTTCGACACGGTGTACGACCTCGTGCACCTCTATCTCGACCTGCTGGAATCGCTGCCGCAACAGAAGCTCACCCTGCTCGGCTTTTCGTTCGGCGGCTGGATCGCCGCCGAGATCGCCGCCGCCTGCTGCCATCGCATCGACAAGCTGATCCTGGTCGATCCGTTCGGCATCAAGCTCGGCGATCGCGAGACGCAAGATATAACCGACGTGTTCAACACGCATCCCGACACGGTGCGCGAACGCGAATGGCACGACCCGGGGCGTTTCGCTCCGGATTTCAACGCCTGGGAGGATGCCGCGCTGGTGCGCTACGCGCGCGGGCGCGACGCGCTGTGCCTGTACGGGTGGCGGGACTACATGTACAACCCGCAACTCAAGCGCTGGCTCGCGCGCATCGCGGTGCCGACGCTGGTGCTGTGGGGCGCGTCGGATCGCATCGTGGCACCGGACTACGGGCGGGCCTATGCCGGGTTGATCCCCGGCGCGCGCTTCGCGCTGATCGATGCCGCCGGGCACCATCCCGAGATCGAACAGCCGGAAGCGTTCGCCGACCGCGTCGCCGGCTTTATCGGCTGAGCCAGGAGGGAGAGATTTCATGGATGTCTGGTGGCAATGCGAAATCCCCTATCCCGACGTGCCGCACGATGTGCTGGCGGCGGCGGATTCCGTGCGCGGCAGCCTGCCGAACAAATGGTGCGATCCAAAGGTCGCCGCCAATCTGTACGAGGAAGTGCTCGACGAATTCCTGCTGTGCGACGACGAAGGCATGAACGTGCTGGCGATCGAGCACCACGCCGGCATCAACTCGCTGATGGCGGCCAATCCGATGTTCGTCGGCATCCTGGCGCGGCAGACGCGCAAGGTGCGTATTCTGAGCCTCGGCACGCTGGTGTCGCTGCGCGAGGACCCGGTGCGCGTCGCCGAGGAATACGCCACCGCTGATGTCATGTCGCGCGGCCGGCTGGAGATCGGCTTTGTGAAGTCGGGCGGCACCGAGATGGCGTCCAACCACACCAATCCGGTGGGCAACCTGGAACGCTACTGGGAAGCCATCGACCTGATCCGCAAGACGCTGAGCCACCACGAGGGGCCGTTCTCCTGGGAGGGCAAGTACTTCACCCATCGCCACGTCAACATCTGGCCGCGCCCGTGGCAGCAGCCGCATCCGCGGCTGTGGTCGGCCACCGGCGATCCATACACCGCCGCGGAAGTCGGCCGGCGCGGCATGGTGCACGTGCTGGTGCTGCGCGGGCCGGACGGCACGAAGCGCGCCTACCAGGCGCACCGCCGCGCCCGCGCCGAGGCCGGGTTGCCGAAGGTCACCACCGATAACTTCGCCTACGCCGCGATGGTCTATGTCGGCGAGACCGAGGAGGAAGGCCGCGCCGGCGGCAGCAAGCTGCTGTGGTTCCTCAACACCAGCCTGAAATCGTCGCCGCAGCTGTCGAAATTCCTGCCGGGCATGACGCCGCCGGAATTCGCGCCGCAGGTCTATCGCACCGCGCCGCGTCCGGCCGCCGCCGCGCCCGACATGGTGAACGCGGAGAAAGGCGTGGCACCGGCCAGCCAGAACGCCGCGAAACTGATGTCGCTCACCACCGAGGAGGCAATGCAGCAGGGCATCCTGTTCTGCGGCACGCCCGACAGCACATACCGGCAGATCATGGAATTCTACGACAAGGTCGGCGGGTTCGGCCATCTCGCGATGATCGGCCGCTCCGGCTTCATGACGCACGAGGAGTCGGTGAAGGGCATCAAGCTGTTCGCTCGCGACGTGGCGCCCCGCCTGCGCGAGGTGAAGCCGATCGTTCCGGAATAGCCCGACGCAAAACGACGCACTTGTTGCGAAGCCTGTCGGTAAGGACCCAGGCCGGCGGCGCCCATGATCCGGCCAGCCAATGGCGTCCCGGTCAGCGGATTGAACGTCTTGCGGCAGTTGGCGCGGCGGCACCGAGGCTTGCCCCGGCGCGATGCACGGCATTGCCGCCGCAATGCGGACAGCCAAAGCTCGCTGTCCGATCGCGCCCGATCCGTGACAGCAGGGCGTTCGCCAGGTCTGGCATCGACCGTCTTTACGGCCACGACGGCGGGCACGGCCGCAGCCTCGGTGCTCCGCGCCTCGACCTTCCGCTCGCGGGAGCGGTTTCCACGCGCTATAATCCAGGCCCGGGTGAACGAAGGGGAACGACCATGCTGACCAGGCGCTGGGACAAGTCCAGACTGCCGTCCCGTCACGTGACGGTAGGACCGGATCGCGCGCCGCATCGCAGCTACTACTACGCGATGGGCCTCACCGAAGAAGAGATCGACCAGCCCTTCGTCGGCGTCGCCACCTGCTGGAACGAGGCCGCGCCCTGCAACATCGCGCTCAGCCGGCAGGCGCAGTCGGTGAAGAAGGGCGTCGCGGAGGCCGGCGGCACACCGCGCGAGTTCACCACCATCACCGTCACCGACGGCATCGCCATGGGCCACCAGGGCATGAAATCCTCGCTGGTGTCGCGCGACCTGATCGCCGACAGCGTGGAACTCACCGTGCGCGGCCATTGCTACGACGCGCTGGTGGGGCTGGCCGGCTGCGACAAGTCGCTGCCCGGCATGATGATGGCCATGCTGCGGCTGAACATTCCCTCCGTCTTCATGTATGGCGGCTCGATCCTGCCCGGGAAGTTCCATGGCCGGGACGTAACGGTGGTGGATGTGTTCGAGGCGGTCGGCCAGCACTCCGCCGGCCGCATGTCGGCGGAGGAGCTGCACGAGCTGGAATGCGTCGCGTGCCCCTCGGCCGGCGCCTGCGGCGGCCAGTTCACCGCCAACACCATGGCGACCGTCAGCGAGGCGATCGGCCTCGCGCTGCCCGGCTCCGCCGGCTCCCCGGCGCCATATGAGGAACGCGACCGCTTCGCCGTGGAATCCGGCCACGCCGTGATGGCCCTGCTCGAGACCGGACTGCGCCCGCGCGACATCGTCACCCGCCGCGCGCTGGAGAACGCGGCGATGGTGGCCGGAGCCACCGGCGGCTCGACCAATGCCGCCCTGCACCTGCCGGCGATGGCGCACGAGGCGGGCATCCGCTTCACCATGGACGACGTGGTGGACATCATGCGGCGCACGCCGTACCTCGCCGACCTGAAGCCCGCCGGCAAATACGTCGCCCTTGACGTCCACCGCATCGGCGGCATCCCGGTGATCCTGAAGGCGCTGCTGGATGGCGGGCTGCTGCACGGCGACTGCGTCACCGTCAACGGCAAGACCCTGGCAGAGAACCTGAAAGACGTAACGTTCCCCACCGACCAGGACGTCATCTATCCGGTCGCGAAACCGATCTCCCGCACCGGCGGCCTGACCGGGCTGCGCGGCAACCTCGCGCCCGACGGTGCCATCGTGAAGATCGCCGGCATGACCAACCTGCGCTTCGAGGGTACCGCGCTGTGCTTCGATTGCGAGGAGGATGCCTTCGCCGCGGTGCAGGCGCGCGCCTACAAGGCAGGCGACGTCATCGTCGTCCGCTACGAGGGGCCGAAGGGCGGCCCAGGCATGCGCGAGATGCTGTCCACCACCAGCGCGATCTACGGCCAGGGGATGGGCGATCAGGTGGCGCTGATCACCGACGGGCGGTTCAGCGGGGCGACGCATGGCTTCTGCATCGGCCATGTCGGGCCGGAAGCCGCGGTGGGCGGCCCGATCGCCCTGCTGAAGAACGGCGACAAGATCGTCATCGACGCGGAACAGGGCACCATCGACATGCTGGTGCCGGAGGCGGAACAAGCCGCGCGCCGCGCCGCCTGGCAGCCGCGCCGCACCGACTACAATGCCGGCGCGATCTGGAAATACGCGCAACTGGTCGGCCCGGCGCATCTCGGCGCGGTAACCCACCCGGGCACCGAGGCCGAGACCCACTGCTATGCGGATATTTGAACGTGGCCCGGCCGCGGCGCGTTTGGTATGATCCTTCCGGCAATGGTGCCGGCACGGTGGCCCGGATTGCGGCACAGCGAACCTAGGGAGGAAAACGATGAGGCGCCTGGCAGCCATCTCCGTCGTCGTTCTGGCAATCGGCATGGGCAGTGCGGTGGCGCAGCCGCCGCCGCCCGCCGCGCCGCCGCCGTTGCGCTACGAAACGGTGCCGCCGCCGCCGGGAGCGCGCTTCATCTGGGAGCCGGGCCACTGGCACTGGAATGGCGTCCGCTACGTCTGGTTCCGCGGACGCTACGTGGCGCGCGGGCCGCACTACGGGCGCTACATTCCGGGCCACTGGCGCTGGGCCCCCCGTCTCGGCCGCTACGAGTGGGTCCACGCGCACTGGCAGTAGGCGGCGTCAGCGGCGCGGGGGCGGCGGAATAATGCTGCCGCCACCCCCGCACTACCCGCACTGCCTCGCCTCAACGTGGCAGGTCGTCGTCGCGCGTCTCTCGCCCGAGCGCCATCGCCACGATCGACAGCACCGCGAACCCGGTCATGAACGCGGTCGCCCTGGCGAAGTCGCCGCCGAACGCCCCGGCGATCAATCCCGCGACCAGCGGGCCGAAGCTGGTGATCACCCGCCCAGACCCGTTACAGAACGACACCGCCGACGCGCGCACATGCGTCGGGAACAGCTCCGGCAGGTACACCGCATGGCCGGAGAACACGCCGAACACGAAAAATCCGAAGACCGGCAGCACGTAAGGATACAGGTGCCAGTCGTGCAGCCCGAGATACAGGTATAACCCGGCCACCAGCGTGCCGACGTTGTAGAACACCACCGTCGGCCGCCGCCCGGCCACGTCGGCGATGAAGCCGAACGCGGCATAGCCGAAGATGCCGCCAAGCCCCCACAGCATCATGCCGTAACCGACCAGCGGCGCCGCGGCCGCGCCGTGGATGCCTTCCTTCCCCAGCATCTGGCTCTGGATGGTCGGCAGCCAGATGTTGCTGGTCCAGATCGCCAACAGGGTGCCGACGCAGAACAGCACGCCGACGAAGGTGCTGTAGCGGTTCTCCCGGTTGAACAACTGCGCCGGCACGAAACTGAGGAACGCCTTGTCGTGGTCGCTCAGGTGGCGCGTCGTCCGGAGCGCCTGGCGGCGGGCACGCACCGCTTCGAACCGGTCCGGCTCGCCCATCCCACGACGGATCAGCAGCAGAACCAGCGCCGGCAGCACGCCGGTGAACAGCACGTAGCGCCAGCCATAGGGCCCGACCAGGGCGTAGATCTGCCCGCCGATCAGCGTGCCCAGGCCGCCGCCGGTCATCATCACCCCCAGCACCTTGGCGCGCTGCTTGGTGTCGCCGAACGCCTCGGCCACCAGTGGAATGCCGATGACGATCTCGGCGCCGGTGCCGACCCCGGTCAGGAAACGCAGGACGCCGAACATCAGGATGCTGTGCGCGAAACCTTGCAGGGCGGTGAACACCGCGACGATGGCGATGCTGAGCGCCAGCGTGCGCATCCGGCCAATATAGTCGGCAACGATGCCGAAGAAAAAACCGCCGATCGCCCAGCCGAGCAGACTGACCATGGCCAGCAGGCCGCCGACGCGGCCGATATCGGCCATGGTCGGGTTGCCGCCCAGCAATTCGGTCAGGGCCGGACGCAGCACCAGGGAGAACAGGCCGAAATCGGTGCCGTCGAGGGTCCAGCCCAGCCAGACCACCAGGAACACCATCCACTGGTAGCGAGTGAAGTCGCGCACGAATCCAAGTGGCCCCGAAGCGGCCTGGGTTGTCTGCCCCATCTCATCCTCCTTGCGGCAGACCTTTACAGGCTGCTCATTGTTCCCACACCGCAAAGCTCCGCCCTCGCGACGCGGCAGCACCTGGTCCGGCCGCGCGAGGCTTGCGGGTATGGGGATCACGCCCAGTCTAGACATGAGCCGGCGCCGGAGCAACCGTGTGAAGGAAGCCTGTGGCTAGCTCGTGATCTGTCCGGGTTTTGTAGCTCGTGAAGTGTCCGGTCCTTTGGCCCCCAACGAATGGGGGTTTGCATGGACCGGGCACGGATTCACGAAGGGATACGCCGGATGCGTTTCACGGACGTTCTCGG
>DATLQW010000064.1:0-11485 GCA_035535035.1 Acetobacteraceae bacterium | reverse complement strand
GATCCGTCCGAGTGACCTCAACCGCAGTCCCCATCTCACGCCTCCGTCCCCGCCGACCAATCGGCCGACACAGGGAAGCGAAGTCCGCGACCGATTCCTAGCCCCCCGAGATGAGTCGGCCGTTGCGACGGTTGGTATAACGCTGTCGGCGTGCAAGCCCTTGTCAAGGCCGAAGCCGCCGTAGGCGGTGGCCGAAGGCAAGCCTTTACAAAGACTTGCGCGCCGACCATAATCGCCCACCGAGGTCAGCGGGCGTGCCGGAAGGCTCCTGTTGCTCGATTGATTTGCCGGAAGTCAGTGCCGACGACATCAAAACGCTACCCACTCCAAACAGCGAAGAACCCCTTAATCGTGCGCGCCGTTTGCACCGCTAACGTAGATGCCATCCCCGTGACCTTCAACCCGCCCGATACCGCCGGCATCCCGCGCGCGGCCGGCGAGATCGGCCTGGAGACGAAGCGGTTTGGGAGCGGCGGCGTGGTGGGCGGCGGAACCGCGGGGGCGAAGACTCAGCCTGACCGGATTTCGCCGCGTGGCGGATCATGGCCCACTACCAGGCCAGGGCGCCCGCCGCGGGGTCGATCCAACGCGCGTATTCCTGCTGTCCCCGGCCTATGCCCGGCCGCCAATACTGCGACAGTCAATCCAGGCCACCGGCAGCATCGATGACGGCAAACTGATCCAGCCGGACAGCAGATCGCGGAACTGAAGCACCATTCATTCCCGAGCGACACATATTTTTCTCTGGACACCGCCCAAACTAACGCTAACATGCATAAATATCCGGGCAGGCGACAGCAATCCGCAGCGTGAACGCGGGGTCGCAAGACGAGGTGTTGGATGGACGTGTTCCAGGAGGCCGCCAAGGCGGCCCAGCGGAGCCAGGGTGAAACTTGGCTGGTGCTGTCGCCGCAAGAGCAGACGCGCTGCATTTACGAGGAGATGCGGCGCATCGATGTTGAGCTTGCCGAAGCCGCCAAACGGCCCCAGCGGTCGAGACCAGGCAAGGCTGCCAACCGCTCGCTCGCGGCCTGATACGCTGCTGGGAAGCGGCAGACCCATCGAGCCTGCGCGCGCATCCGAGTGGCCGGGCGCGGCGCGGAACGAAGCCTCGTCTGGCGACAGCCGGGGACCCGCCCGATAACGCGATCCGGCCCTCGCCGTTGGGGCGCCCATGGTGTCGGCTGCACTCATGTCATGCCGAGGATTTCTGCCGCGGCGTCGGCCAGCGCCGCGCAACCCAGCACGATGTCGGCTTCGCTGCTGTCCTCCGACCAATGGTGGCTGATCCCACCGATGCTAGGCACGAACAGCATCGCCGCCGGCAGCCGGTTGGCCAGGACTTGCGCATCGTGACCCGCTCCGCTCGGCAGCCGTGCGACAAGGCCCGGCGCATGACGCTCCGCCGCCCGTGCCAGCACCTCCTGAAATCCCGCATCCATCGTCATCGGCACTGACCGCGACAACGGCTCCAGCGTAATGTGGCAAGGCCCCTGCTCCGCCTCCGCCACCAGCGCCTCCAGCTCCTGCTCCATCCGGTCGAGCAATGTCAGGTCGGTGTCGCGGAACTGGAGCAGCATTTCCGCCCGCCCCGGCACGATGCTCGCCGCGCCCGGTTCCAGGGTGATTCGCCCCACCGTCCAGACCGAGCGCGGCCCGGCGACCCGCGGAAATCCGCGGTCGATCGCGCCGGCCAGCCGCACCAGGGCCACGCCGGCATCGCGGCGGATTGCCATGCGCGTTGTACCGGCATGGTTTTGCACGCCTTCGAATGTAATGCGGAACTGCCGGGCGCCGACGATGCTGGTAACCACGCCGAGCCGTTGCCCGGATGTGTCCAGCACGTCGCCTTGCTCGATATGCGCCTCCAGGTAACCGCGGTAACGCGCCGGATCGAGCGCCGCACGCGCGCGATCGGCCAGCCCGGCGCACCGCAACGCCTCGCGCAGCAGTGTGCCGTCACCGCGGTTGCGGCATGCAGCCAGTTCGGCCTCGTCCACCAGCCCGCAGAATGAGCGGCTGCCGAGAAACGACCCATAATGGCCTTCCTCGTCGGCCCAGGCCACGACATCGACGCCGCGGCCAAGGGCACGCGCCACCTCGAGACCATAGATCACGCCCATCGCGCCATCCAGCCAGCCTGCATGCGGCTGGGTTTCGAGATGACTGCCGATCAGCAGGCATTGCCCGCCCGGGCCGACCGTCGCCTCGGGCCTGGCGCGGCCGACGACGTTGCCGATGCCGTCGATCTCCGGATCGAGCCCGGCCTCGGCCAGACGGGCGGCGAGCCAGTGCCGCGCCTCGATGTCCTGCGGCGAATAGGTCGGCCGATGAACGCCCGTGCGATAGGCGCCGATCGACCGCAGCGTTTGCAGGTCCCGCAGCAGACGCTCGCCGTCGATCCGGCTCACGGCGCCACCGCCATGCCTTGCGGGCGGATCAGCCCGTCCGGCGCCCGGGCGAAGCCAGGCACCTTGTCGCTCCGCGCCCATGTGGCGCGCAGCGGCCCGAAGTCATTCCGTGCGCCGGTGCCGATCAGCCTGTCGCACACCGCGGCGAGCGCAATGCGACTGACGAGGGTGCCGCCGCGCGAGGGGTCCGGCTCGTCGGGGGCCTCGTCGTGGCTGATGCGCGGAATGCCGCCGGCAAGGACGGCGCTGCCGACCACTGCCAGCGCCAGGGTCAGGCCAGTGACGCGCAGGCTCTGCATGCTTCTGCTCCCTCCGGGATGGGTGAGCGATGCTGCCGCAAACCGCACCGCAGAGCCAGCGCAAGCAACGCAGAACTGCTGATTCCCGCCGTCTGGCACACTAGCCCCCCTCGGTGACATTCCTCCTCGCTGCGCCGCGATCCCTCGGATGACGCGCCGCGTCAGAATTTTCCCGGCCCGTGCCGTGGGCCCAACGCGATCGACTTCCCTGCGGCGCTGCCATGCCAACGGCATCCGGCGGCGTCAGATGATCCGCTTTTCCCGGAATTCCTGGATTTCCGCCGCGCTGTAGCCCAACTCCGCGAGGACGGCGTCGTTGTGCTCGCCCAGCCCCGGAGCGACCCCGATCCGAGCGGGCGTTTCGGAAAACCGCCAGGGCGAGCCGTGGACTTTCAGCCGCTTGCCGTGCTCCGGGTAGTCCATTTCGGTGAGGTATCCGTTGGCCAGCACATCGGGATCGCTGGACGCTTCCAGCAAGGTGTTGATCGGCGCGGCGACGATGTCCGCCGCACGCAGCCGTGCCACCCAGTCGTCCCGCAAGCCTGTGGCGAACAGCTCATCCAGCAGGCACAGCAGGGCGGCGCGCTTCTCGTCCGAAGCCACGATCACCCCAAGATCGCCGAAGCCCGCCTTCTCCAACGCCTGGTAGAAGCCCAGCGCCGTCATGGCGTTGCGCCACGGCCGGGCGCCGTTCAGTTGGAACACCAGCGGCTTGCCGTCCCGGTCGTTGAAGCTGGCGCTCAGCCCGGGGCGTTCGGGTGTGCCGGTGACCCGCGCCTGGCCGGTGACCGGGTTCCGCCCGCGCCACATCGTCGTGGTGAGCGTCCATCCCATCAGGCGGATCTGGCCGCCGAGCAGGGAGCAATCCACCTTCTGGCCGATGCCGGTGGCGCGCGCATAGGTCAGCGCGGCGAGGGCCCCGCCGAACGCCAGGATGGCGCAGGTTTCGTCGGCGACGGAGACGATACCGGTCCGCAACGGCTGACCGGGGGTCGAGTATGCCTCGGCGATGCCGCCAAGCGCCTGCGCCATGGAATCGGTACCCGGCAGTGCCGCGTGCGGCCCGTCGGGTCCGTAGCCCGAGATCGACACATAGACGAGCTTCGGGTTTGCCTGCCGGAGTTCCTCGTAGCCGAAGCCGTTCTTCTCCGCCGCGCCCGGGCGGAAATTCTGCCCGAACAGGTCGGCCCGGACGACCAGCCTGCGGAGGATTTCCCGGCCTTCCGCCGTCTTTAGGTTCAGCGTGACACTCTTCACGCCGCGGTTGTTGGTCTCAAAATAGGTGCTGGGGTAACCCTGCATCACGGTCGAGCCGCGGGACGTGTCGCCGCCTTCCGGCACTTCGACCTTGATCACCTCCGCACCGAGATCGGCCATCAGCATGTAGGGCACCGTGCCCGCCTGGGCGGTGGAGCACGCGACAACCTTCACGCCGTGGAGCGGACCATGGGGCTGCGTCATGTCGGGCGACCTTCCGGGTTGTTGCCTGCCGGGCATTTATCCTTCGGCATGACGCCCGCAGGTTGGTTGAAGCGCAAGCCGGATGGATACAGAAGGCGTCGCGGGATTCGAGGCGCCAACCGTCCCATGCACGACCCGAGGATCAGGCCGGGCCCTGCGGCCTCCCGCAGCCAGGAGATTGGCGTGTCGTCATACGTCCCGCAATGACCCCGGCCGGGCGCGACAATTCACACGGCGACGACGCCGGCGATCAGCCCTTCAGGTTCACGGCCCGGGCGTAGGCGGCCCGCGCACCCCGGATGCGCAGCAATTCAAGCGCGTTGAGCACCTCCGCGCCACGAAGATCGGCCAGTTTGATGGCGCCATCCCCGGCGGTGCCGACCCCATATGCCGCGAGTTGGGCCGGTGACCAGGCCTGGGCAGGTGAAGCTTTCGGCCGGGCAGGTGCGGCGGTGTGCACAACCGGCGCCGGCACCGGTGCGGCTTGGTTGGCCGGGTGGTCGCCCTGTGCATTGCCGGTAAGCAGCATCTGGCCGGTCCGGTCCAGATCGATGCCGGAGATTTTCTCCGCGAGCATGATCGCCACGTTGATGGCAGCTCCGATCGGGCCGCCGATCAGGGCGCTGGCAATGAACGAGCCGACGCGCCGCACTGCCTCGGGGATCTGGTCGCCGGTTACGGCGCGGTAGATTGTGCCGATCACCGGCAGGTATTGCAGCGGGTTCAATGCGGAGAGCACCGCGTGGAACGACAGGTTGCGGTCGGCGGGCGCGGACCGCGCTACCTGTTGGCGGCCGGAGTCTGGTTGCAGTGCGGCGACGTTCGGCATGGCGGAATCCAGCGGATTGTGCGCGGTGGCGATGCAAGCATCGGGCCTGGCGGCGCTCCGGCGATGGGCCTGGCCCGCAGGCGCGATCCGGCCTGCTCGCGCGGGATGGCCCGCGACCTGCACCGGGCAATCGCCTCCCGGCTCCACGCCAGGCCGCTGTCGCGCCTGGGCCATTGCGGTTGCCGGGCAGGGCAGGCAGCGGTATATGCGGGTGGCCCGTGGCAACCGCCGACGTAGCTCAGTGGTAGAGCAACTGATTCGTAATCAGTAGGTCCGGAGTTCGACCCTCCGCGTCGGCACCATATAAATCAATGACTTATACGCCGCACAGAGAGCTAGATCGGGCAAGCAGGCCGGCCCGGGGCTTCAACCGGGCTTCAACGACGGCCCGCCACGCCAGGGTGTTGCCGCCTCGCGGGAAGCGGCGCATTTTTCGCACCGAACATTGGCGTCTCTGGTTTGATATTTGGGCTGGTAGTCGGCCTGAAAGTGGGACACCGGGATGGGCTCGCGGAGGCAGCAAGAAGCGCGGAGGAAGCGGCGAGGCGGGCGGATTATCTCCGGAGGGGAAAGGCCGGGCCATTTTACACGAATTCCAACACATGATCCGGCGCGCTGGCCGCAACGGCGCGGCGCGATCGCCGGCGGCATCGCCAAGCCCCGCAGGCCAGCGGCAGCGGCTCACGGATCAGCGTGATTTGCGCCCATACGCACGCGGACCGTTTGCGTCTCCGCACAGGCGGGCGCGTGGCCCTACAAATTCTCGGGCCGCAGGCCGGTGTGCTTGGCAATTTTGACTAGCACCCGCGGCCCGATCTCCGCGGCGTCATGGAAGGCGAAGACGTAATCGGACCATCCTGGCCGCGACAACGTGCGATGCGAGCCGGTCTGTCGCTTGAGCGACCAGCCGATCCGGTAGAGCGCCCGCAGGACGGATCCGGCCTTCGCGGCCGGCCACGCGCTCACGCGGCGGCGAACAATTCGCTCGCTTCGGCGGGCACCGGCTCGCCATGCTCGATCCGGTCCGCGATGACCCGGTGCGCAAGCGCGGTCACCTTCCGGCGCGCCTCGGAAGCGGTCGCCCCGTATGCCATCACGCCGGGAAAGGCCGGAACCTCGCCGATCCAACGGCCGTCTTCCTCGCGCTCGATCTCGACCTTGAACATGGGCGCCTTCCTCTTCACCGCGACAATATAGCGTACTGGCAGACGGGAACAAGTTGCGCCACAGGAGCGCCATGGCCGCCGCTTACACTGCGACGCGCTCCGGTTGGCGCTCGGCCGTCCCGGCGCCCGGCAGGCCAGGGGCGCGGCCCGTGGACGCTCCGGCTTCCCGCACAAGGCCATCCCGGACGATGACGACGCGCCGGCCGGCCAGGGTGCGGATTGCGAGGTTCGCCCCTTGGCGGCGGCTGTTCGGTGTGCCGGCCGGCGTAATCCCGCTTTCGGGCGCCTGGCACGCTTCGCGCCACGCGCAAATCGGCACGCCGCTGGCATGGCGGGTGGCAAGCTCGCGAAGCACCCGGAGCGCGGCAGCCTCGGCGGGTGGGAGGGTGTTGGCAGCGGGCGCTGCGGCCAGGGTCCTGGTCGCGATCGCCCGAGCCTCCGGATCGATCCTGACGGCCGTGCATGGCGCGGCATAGGCGGCCGGCAACCGCGTCACCTGCCGGCCGGCGGCGTGGAAGGCTGCCAGCATGGCGGCGATCTCCGCCTCGGTGGGGATCGGCTGGCGCCGGATCGGGTCCAGCCGCTTCCAGGGCCGCAGCATCGTGGCTCCGGTCAGTGTTGCACGCCGGGCACCCAAACGGTGCGCTCGGGTGGCGCCCCGCAGTTCTTGAACGTCTGCGCGGCATAGACTGCCCGCCGTATCCCCTTCAAGCGCGCCGCCTGCGCAACCGCCGCGTCTCCGCCGTACGCCATCCCGAGCAACCCGTGGGTCAGACCGTAATTTGCCGCACCCAGCGCCGAGGCCAGGGCCGGGCGCAATCGCTGCCGTTCCTGCGCAAGCTGGGGACAGGTCAGTGCCTCGTACGGGGCGGCGCTGACATACTCGGGCGCGATCGTGTACGTCCGGGGCTTCGCGCAGCCGGCCAGGGCTGTGACGGCAAGACCCACTGCGGCAGCCTTCCAACGGTCCATCGCTTCCCCCTTTGCGCCCTGGCCCAAACGGCGGCCGCTACGAGTTGCCGCCAACAGGAAGCCGCTCGACCGGGTCGAGCGCGCTCAGATCGCGGGTGACGCCCGCCCGCTCGATGTTCGCCCGGGCCGCATCGTCCAGGGGTTCCATGTGCGCGCCGGGCTTGCCGTCGAAAACGATCTCGGCCCCCTCATCGAGCACCTGGCACATCCCGCCCGGTAATGGCGCCACGTACGACTTGCGCAGTAGCCGATACCGGCCAGCGGGAAACGTGGTGATCTCGGTCATCGGTGCCCCCTCTCAGTTCTGGACGATTACGCCGGCCGGATATTGCGGGGCGCTCGCTCGTGCCGGGGTAAGCATGGACTGGAGACCGCCGGCGGTGAACGGCCCCGTGGCGACCACGTAGTTCAACCGGTAGAACCGCGGCAGCCCGTCGTTGGGCCCTCGGGTGGGCAGCATGAACCCAACCAGGCTCCCGTTCTGGAAAGTGAGGCTGTTCAACTGCGCGATGGTGAGCGGTTCGGTCTGCGCGTAAACGTCCCAGCCGCCGGGCACCCCGTAATTGTCGGACGCGCCCTGCAACTGGATTTGCAGGGTGGCCGCGCCATCAGCGGCGAAGGCCAGGTTGGAAACCACCGCGACCCGGAGCGGCGTGCCTATCCCCACGTCCTGTGTGCCCAGCATATCAAGCACATTGGCCGAAACCGCCGTGCTGGTGATCGCCGTCCCGGGCGGGTCGAAGAAGAGACTGCTATCAAGCATGGTGCGATCCCCTACTTGCGCGCCTGCGCCGCAGCGCGGGCCGCCAGCTTGCGGATAAAGGCCGGGTCGTTTCCGAGGCCGGTGCTGCGCAGAAAATCCCCGATCTGCGGATCGACGGCCGCCGCGGTGCGCACAAGCTGCATCGCGCCCGCCATCTTGGCCTCATAGCGCGCACCCCACTGCTCGCGCAGTTGCGCCGTGCAAGCCTCCGCCGTCGTACGCTGGTAGCCGGGCCGGGCCGCGCGCGCCGCGTCCGCAAAGAATTCACGCGCCAGGGTTGGGCCGGCGCCGGCGGCCACCATGGCCTCGGCCAGTTTCGCGCGCGCTGCATCCCCGGCCGGGCTGGTGTCGGCATGGTCGTACATCGAGATATCGAGCTTGATTTCCGCCGCGGACGCTGCGGGCGGCTCGCTCCACTGCACCAGCCCGGAGAGTGTGGGGGGCTGGTCCAAGTAGAGCAGGTGCGCGTTGGACGGCGGCGCGGTGCCAGCCTCGGGCGCCTGTGGCGGCGCGGGGGCCAGGGGTGGGGTTGTCTCGGGCGCTGCGGGCGCAGCGGGCGCCGCGCTCGGATACATGGCGGCGAGGGCGCTTTCGGTGGTCATGGCGATGGGTCCTTCACGGGTTCCGAGGTTCACGCGGGGCGGCGGTCAAACCGGCGCCCCCCGCGGCGTTGGTCCAGTCGGTCGCGCTGGTGCTGGCCGCCCAAATCGGAACGCCCAGCGTCGTGTCGAAGAACTGCGCCCCTGTCGCCGCGCCCGAGGGGCGTTGCGCCGTAGGGCCGGCCGCCCCGGCAGGTATCAGCACGGCGTTGTCATTCAAATCGAAAGCGAAGGCGCCGAGGTTCGCAGTCCAGTGCACGGCGAACCGGTCGATAAAGCCGACGTCGTTTTGCATGGCGTTGTTCCCTGCGGGTCTTCGTTACGCCCGGCCCTATCGGCCGAAGGTCGGGAGGTGCGCCGCGGGATGGGGCGACAGGTACGCAACGCCTTCCTGCTCGCGCATGTAGGCGTTGTGCCGTTCCAGATATCCGGGGTCCATCGTCTCCTGCAGGCTGTCTAGGAACAGGTAGTGCAGCGCCCCGCGCAGATAGAACAGGTTGCCAAGCGGGATGTTGTGGCCGACGAATTGCGCCATGGCCCTGCCGAATTTGCTTCCATCGCCATTGCGGGCGGCGTGCCAGCCGTCTGCGATCAGTTGCGCGAGCGGCATCGCTTGCTGAGTGGCAACCGGCCCCGCTGCCTCATGCACAACGCCCGTGGCACCGTCACGCGCGGCAGCGGCGAGGTAGTCGCCCACCAGCCCGGTCGCGCCCCCGCGCACGAAGGAATGCGCGAAAGTCTCGGGCGTGATCGGCGCCGGTTCCTCGCCTTGCAGTAGCCCGTTGATCGTGTCGCCCACATACGCCGCCGCCGTGGCCGTTCCCATCAAGGACAGCAGCCCCGCGATCCGGCTGGCGCCAGCCCGGCCGTTCCACTCGCGGCCGACACGTTGCCGCGCCGCGGCGATCGGCCAGGTGTGGAATTGCGCAAGGAACCGGCCCACCTGGCCGCCAAGCGTGTTCGGATCCCGGTTCAGCGCGAAGCGCGCAAGGTTGCGATCCGTAGCCGTGGGCGTGATGAGCGCCCGGTCCGCGCTGTCCACGTAGTAGGCGCGCAGCTTCAACCCCAGCGCCGTCCGCTCACGGCCGGAAAGCGCCGCAGGCGAGCGCATGGCCGCGTCCGGCGTGAGATACTCGCGTCCGTTGGCCGTGGGGTTGTCGGGCGCCGCGCGCAGCGCATCCCAATCCGACTCCGTGATGCCGTAGCGTGTGAAGATGCCGCGCCGCGCGGGGGACAGGTCCGCGAAGGTCGCGCCCTTCTCTATGGCAAGCTCATGGGCCAGCATGAGGCCCACGCCTTCCTTCTGCGCCCGCAGCGCCCCGGAAAGGCCGGTCAATCGCACGTAGGTATTGAGCAGCCGGTCACCCACACCCGGCAGGCTGTCACTGGCGCCAACGCCAGCCCCGAGCGCGGCGCCGTGCATACTCTCGACACCAGCACCGATCAGACTCGCCACACGCCGGCGTTCTTCGCCCTGGAACGGGCCGAGAAAATTGGTCAGCACCGACCGAAGGGCTTGCAGGTAGGGAACGCCCTGGTAACGCAATTCGGCGGGAATGGTGGCGAACGCGCTGGCGTGGCGGAACAACACACCGCCGAGATCGGCCATGGAAATCAGTGTCCGCGCATAGGTCGCGACCTTCGCTCCCATGGCTCGCAACGGCACACTGTTTGACCTATCGATATCCCCGAACAACTGCATCAGGGAGTTTTTGTGCGTGGGCGTAAACCCCCGCACCATATCAATCGAGCCTTCTTTCTGGAAATGGTCGAGCACGCGCTGTGTCAGCGCATCGAACTCAGCCTTCGGGTTCGTGCCCCAATCCAGTAGCAGCGCGTGCTGGCGCGCGCCGTTGCGGAGAGAATTGACCATCTTCTCCTGAAAACTGCCCTGCGAGTATTTGTCCTGGTAGTCCAGCCACGCATCGGCATCCTTCCAGTGCAGCACTCGCGACTGCGACAAGCGCTTCGCCAAATTGCCCGGACCGGTGAACTGCGGGTCAGCCAGCCCGATGCCGTCGCCCTCGATGTGCCGCCCAGTGGTGAACGCGCCGAACAGATCGTGTAGGAACTTGAGCTTGTCCGCTTCGTCCATTCCCGCAAAAGTGCGCGGGTCAAGACCGGCCAGCAGGTCGCGGCTCCATGTGTCGAAGCCCGCTTTGTAGATCGGGTCCGCACCGTGGATGGTGGTTCCCATGTAGCCGGCAACGTCCCCGATATCGGCGCCCTCTGCATTCAGGTTTGCGCGCGATTGCACCTGGTATTTCCGGGCGATCTGCGCGATTTTCGGCGCGTTGGCGTCCCCGGTAATGCCGACATGCGCATCCTGGCCGCTGTCCTTCATCGAAAGCTGGTACAACTCCCGATAGATGTTGCGCGCGAACTCGCCCTTTGCGCGGCGCGTGGC
Organism: Acetobacteraceae bacterium; assembly: GCA_035535035.1. GTDB lineage: Bacteria > Pseudomonadota > Alphaproteobacteria > Acetobacterales > Acetobacteraceae > JASHVB01. The sequence goes on along the minus strand of DATLQW010000064.1, from coordinate 578 downwards.
GCGCAGGAGCTTGGCTTCGCTCAGGTCGTATTCGTAGGCTGATTGCGTGCCGCTGGCGTTGGCGTGCTGGCGGGCCGCGGTGCTGGCGCGCTCGCCACCTTCCGGGGTGATCGTGGCAGACCCGTCAAGCATGGAATGCAGCGCATCGGTGAAGCCGGGCGACGCGAGGGCTTGCCATTCGGGGTCAATGTTGGAGGCCACGGGGAAGGTCCTTTTCAGGCGGTCAGGCCGGGATTGTCTTTGCGTCCGGGGCGCATCGGATCACGCTGCGCGGCGGCTGTTTCGTGCGTGGAGGCGCAAAATAATTGCTGCGGGAGGCATATCGGCATTTCGGACGTTTCGGGTTGTGACCCGCTTGCATGTGTGGGGACAGATCGGCTTTGCGGGGGCGCTGCGCACGCGATATTTTTGCGCGTGGGGACAGCGCGGCGTTGCAGTTGTCAGCGGCGGTGAGAATCCGCGCGTAGGCGGCGGCGGGCGTCGCCTGACGGCGCGGCCGCCGGGGGTGACGGCCGGTCTTGAGGAAGGGATGACGGCGATTTCGGAGGCTGGCGTGTCGTGGTTGGCGCAGGCTTTTT
>DATLQW010000063.1:0-48383 GCA_035535035.1 Acetobacteraceae bacterium | reverse complement strand
AGCTTCGGCCTTGCGGCCTTCCCGACGCGGGCCGGTCGGGCATTCACCCGCCGGTCGGCCACGAGACCTCCCAGGTTCCGACGCGTTCCCTTGCAGCGTGATGTGTTCTTCGACCCCGGCAGAGCGTCAGCCCCTCGCATGGCGGGACCGCACATGTTGCCTTCGACGTTGCTTACCGTCTCGGCCTCTGCATTTTGGGAGGTTTCGTGGCTCAATCGCACACCCCACTGCATCGCTGTGTACGCTTCGCAGCCGCCGTCGCCAGCGACCACGGAACACTCGCTACCGGGCGCCCGCTACGGCTTACCCGGGCCGGACTTGCACCGGCTGGACCACGCCAGCTTTACTGGCGCACAAGCAAGCTCCCGCCTGGCGAGCGGCGGTTCGTCATGCAGGAGATTGCTTCGCCGCTTCGCGCCTCGCGATGACAATGGGGGCAATGACAATCGGGTACGGCCGCGAGGTATGGCTGCGGCGTGGGCCTTGATCGAGCGCCTGACCTGATCGGCGACGCCGCCTCGCCTGGCGCGGCGGCGCGGCCAACCATGCGGGAGTCGAACCGGGAATGGCCCTTTGGGCGCTCATGCTGGAATACGACGGCACCCCGTTCGCCGGCTGGCAGCGCCAAGCCAACAGCCTGTCGGTGCAGGCGGTGCTGGAGGCCGCCGCCGCGCGGCTGACCGGCGGCGCGCCGGTGTCCAGCATCGTCGCGGGACGCACCGACGCCGGCGTGCATGCCGAGGCACAGGTGGCGCAGCTCGCGCTGCCGTCGCATTTCACCGCGGAGCGGCTGCGCGACGCGCTGAACCACCACATGAAGCCGCACCCGGTCGCTGTGCTGCGCGCCGCGCCGGCGCCGGAGGGATGGAACGCGCGCTTCTCCGCTATCGGCCGCGCCTACCGCTACCGCATTCTCAATCGCCGCGCCCGGCCCGCCTTGCTCGCCGGGCGCGTCTGGCACGTGCACGCGCCGCTCGACGAAGCGGCCATGCACCGCGCCGCGCAGGCACTGCTGGGGCGCCACGACTTCACGTCGTTTCGTGCCGCCGCCTGCCAGGCGAACAGCCCGCTGCGCACGCTCGACCGGCTGGACGTGACGCGCGACGGCGACCTTGTCGAGATCGTCGCCGAGGCGCGCAGCTTCCTGCACCACCAGGTGCGCAACATGGCCGGAACGCTGCGACTGGTCGGCGATGGGCACTGGAGCGCGGATCGGGTTGCCGCCGCGCTCGCCGCCCGCGACCGCGCCGCCGCCGGCCCGACCGCGCCGCCCGAGGGGCTGTGCCTGATCGGGGTCCGCTATAAGTTCGATCCGTTCGGCGGCGAACAAACCTCGCCCGCGCCCGGGCGGAGCTGAGCCGCGAAGCGGATCGACGCGCCGGGGTGGGCGGGTGAGGATGCGGCGCGGCGACCGTCTCCTCGGCGCCTGACGCACCGGCGCGGACACCGACCGTGCCGGGCTGCGGACGGTTGCAGCAACCCGTGTTGCGGCAGGGGCCTATTCCGCGGCAGGCAAGGGGACCAGCGCGGCCACGTCGGCCCGCCCCTCAGCCGCCAGCCCCGCCACCACGCCGGCGCGGTCGTCCGCCGGACGGTTCTGGCTCATTTTCCACTTGCCCTCCAGCCGGGCGAGCGGGATGGCGAATCCGACGATCCCCTTCAGCATGCCCTGCACGAAGTCGGCGGGCGCGTCGGATACCGCCCAGGGGGCCGCACGCCCGCCTTCCTGCCGCTCGGTCAGCCTGGTGACCACATCGAGCAACCGGTCGGGATCGTCGAAGAACTCGATCGGACCGGCGCCATGGATCGCCACGTAGTTCCAGGTTGGGACCACTTTGCCCGTCTCGCGCTTGGTCGCATACCACGACGGGGTGATGTAGGCGTCGGAGCCCTGGAAGATGACCAGGGCCTCGCCGACGGCGCCGCGCGCCTGCGGGTTGGGTCGTGCCAGATGGCCGATCAGCGTGCCGTATGGCGCCGGCGCGGTGTCGAGCAACAAGGGAACATGGCTGGCGATCAGCCCGTGCCGGGTGAGTGTGACAACGGTGGCGATCCCGGACGCGCGAATGGCGTCGTGCAGGACGTCGATGCGGTCTTCGTTGAACTGGGAGGGGACGTACACGCGGCACCTCTGGTGGTCAGCGGAACCGGACCAATGCGGCATAATGGAAGTACCGAACAGGCCCGAACGGCTCGGGACCGATCAGTCCGCTGCGTATGGCGGAAAAGCGAAACTCGTTCCGCCCCGACGGGCGGAGTGCGCTTCGCCGTTCCGCCGCTGCGCTGCCTACGCCGCCGCCCGCAGCGCCACCGCCCTGATCTCCTCGCCGACCCCGGCCTCGAACGGCCGGAAGTTCCTCTCGAAGCTGCCGAGCAATTCGCGCGCGGTCCGGTCGTAGGCGGACTTGTCCACCCAGGACTGCCGCGGATCGAGCACCTCGGCCGGCACCTCCGCCACGTGGTCGGGGATCGCCAGGCCAAAGAACGGGTCTTTGCGGAAGCTGCCCCGCGCCAGGGTGCCATCCAGCGCCGCATGCACCAGGGCGCGAGTGTGGCGGATGCTCATGCGCTTGCCGACGCCGTACTGGCCGCCGCTCCAGCCGGTGTTCACCAGCCAGCAATCGGCGCCGTGCCGCTGGATCAGCGCCTCCAGCATCTTGCCGTACACCTCCGGCCGGCGCGGCAGGAACGGCGCGCCGAAGCAGGTGGAGAATGTCGCTTCGGGCGACCCGCCCAGCCCCTTCTCGGTTCCGGCCACCTTCGCGGTGTAGCCCGACAGGAAATGATACATCGCCTGCGCTGGCGACAACCTGGAGATCGGCGGCATCACCCCATAGGCGTCGCATGTCAGCATCACCACGTTGCGCGGCTGGCCGCCGCGGCCGGACAGTTGCACGTTGGGGATATACTCGACCGGATAGCAGGAGCGGGTGTTCTCGGTCAGCGACTTGTCGGTCAGGTCCAGCTTGCCGTGCCGGTCGCCGACCACGTTCTCCAGCACCGTGCCGAAGCGGTGCGACGCCGCCCAGATTTCCGGCTCATGCTGGGCCGACAGGTCGATCACCTTGGCATAACAGCCGCCCTCGAAATTGAACACGCCGCAGTCGCCCCAGCCATGCTCGTCATCGCCGATCAGCTTGCGATGCGGATCGGAGGACAGCGTCGTCTTGCCGGTGCCGGACAGGCCAAAGAACAGCGCCACGTCGCCCGCCTCGCCGACGTTGGCGCTGCAATGCATCGGCAGCACGCCGCGGTCCGGCAGGATCCAGTTCATCACGGTGAAGATCGACTTCTTGATCTCGCCGGCATACTCGCTGCCAGCGATCACGATGCAGCGCTGCGCGAACGACAAGGCGATGGCGGTGCCGGACCGCACGCCGTCGGTCGCCGGGTCGGCGTGGAACAGCGGCGCATGCAGGATGACGTAGTCCGGCTCGAAGCCGTCGAGTTCCTCCTCGGGCGGGCGAATGAACATGTTGCGCGCGAACAGCGCCTGCCAGGCGCCGGTGGTCACCAGCCGCACGCGCACGCGAAACGCCGGATCGGCGCCGGCATACAAATCCTGCACGAACAGGTCCTGGCCTTGCAGGTAGGCTTGCACCCGGCCCTTCAGCACGGTGAATTTTTCCGGCGCCAGCTTCTGGTTGATCTTGCCCCACCACACATCATGCGTGACGGAAGGCTCGTCCACCACGAACTTGTCTTGCACCGAGCGGCCGGTGTGGACGCCGGTCTCCACCATCAGCGCGCCGTCCCAGGCAAGGCGTCCCTCATGGCGGCGAAGCGCCTCGGCCACCAGCGCGGGCGCGGTCAGGTTGGCGTGCACGGCCCGCGAGGCATGCACGCCTGTGCCGGCCAGGGCCTCGGCTGCCAGGGTCTTCCGCGTCTTGTGCCGCGCGGCCTCGCGTTGCGGTTCGATATCCAAGATGGGTTCCTCCAGATGCTCCGCGACGGTCGCGGAGGGGTCGAATTTGCCGACACTAAGAAGCAAAACGCGCGGCAAATCCAGGGTTTCCACGCGAGCCTGAATGGTGCGCCGCAGCAGGACGGGAGGTGACCGCCGCACCGGGCTGGGCTAGAAGGGGACGGCGAGCGGAGATGGCAACATCGTGACAACGACGACGGCACCGGCGGGCACCAACAGCCTGCGCAACGGCCCGAACCAGCGCGGCCGCTTCGGCGACTACGGCGGCCGCTTTGTCGCCGAGACGTTGATGCCGCTGATCCTGGAGGTGGAGCAGGCGTACAACGCGGCCAAGGCGGATCCGGCGTTCCATGCCGATCTGCAGCGCCACCTGACGCATTATGTCGGCCGGCCAAGTCCGCTGTGGTTTGCCGAGCGGCTCACCCGGCACCTCGGCGGCGCAAAAGTGTATTTCAAGCGCGATGAGCTGAACCACACCGGCAGCCACAAGGCGAACAACTGCATGGGCCAGATCCTGCTGGCCCGCCGCATGGGCAAGACCCGCATCATCGCCGAGACCGGCGCCGGCCAGCACGGCGTCGCCACCGCCACGATGTGCGCGCTGTTCGGCCTGCCCTGCACGGTTTACATGGGCGCCACCGATGTCGAGCGGCAAAAGCCCAACGTCTTCCGCATGAAGTTGCTGGGGGCCGAGGTGAAGCCGGTGACGTCGGGGGCCTCGACCTTGAAGGATGCGATGAACGAGGCGATGCGCGACTGGGTCGCCAACGTGGCGGACACCTACTACCTCATCGGCACCGTCGCCGGCCCGCACCCGTATCCGATGATGGTGCGCGACTTCCAGTCGGTGATCGGGGAAGAAACCAGGCAGCAAATGCAGGAAGCCGAGGGCCGGCTGCCCGACGTGGCGGTGGCCTGCATCGGTGGCGGCTCCAACGCGATGGGGCTGTTCCACCCGTTCCTGGACGATCCGGTGCGGCTGATCGGGGTGGAAGCCGGCGGCCACGGGATCGAGACCGGCGAGCACGCCGCCAGCCTGACCGGCGGCCGGCCAGGCGTGCTGCACGGCAATCGCACGTACCTGCTGCAGGACGACGACGGGCAGATCGTCGAGGCGCACAGTATCAGCGCGGGCCTGGACTATCCCGGCATCGGTCCGGAGCACTCCTGGCTGCATGACATCGGGCGGGTCGAATACGTGTCGGCGACCGATCAGGAGGCGCTGGCGGCGTTCCAGCTTTGCACGCGCACCGAGGGCATCATACCGGCGCTGGAACCGGCGCACGCAATAGCGCATGTGACCAAGCTGGCGCCGACGCTGGGCAAGGACCAGATCATCGTCATGAATCTCTGCGGCCGCGGCGATAAGGACATCTTCACCGTCGCCGACCACCTGGGGATGCAGCTCTGATGCCGGCGTTTCTGCGTGTACGCGGAGGCAAGCAAGGCCAGGGGGGCGCTGCCCCCCTGGACCCCCCGGCAAGGGCCGGCGGCCCTTGCATCCCAGTCCGGTTTTTCGTTGAGGGGGGCGGGCTGCGGAGATGCGGGCAGCAGTACCTCGCCCGCCCCCCTCAACGAAAAACGGATTCGGGGTCCAGGGGCCGGCGGCCCCTGGCGGGGTTCCAAGGGGCAGCGCTCCTTGGCCTTGCTTCTCCCCGCACACCCGCGGGAACCCCAACATGAGCCGCATCGCCAGCCGGTTCGCGGCGCTGAAGCGCGAGGGTCGCGGTGCCCTGATCCCGTTCCTGGAAGCCTGGGACCCGGACGCCGCCACCTCCAAGGCGCTGCTGCGCGGCATGCCCGCCGCAGGTGCCGACCTGATCGAGATCGGCATGCCCTTCACCGACCCGATGGCGGACGGTCCGATCATCCAGGCCGCCGGCAAGCGCGCCCTGAAAGCGGGCGTGAAGGTGACGCGCGTGCTGGCGATGGTGCGGGATTTCCGCCGTGAGGACGACGCCACGCCGGTCATCCTGATGGGCTACCTCAACCCGATCCTGTCCTACGGTCCGGAGCGTTTCTGCACCGATGCCGCCGCCACCGGCGTGGATGGGTTGATCGTCGTCGATCTGCCCACCGAGGAAGCCGACATGCTGGTGCCGTTCGCCAACGCCAGCGGCCTGGACGTGATCCGCCTGGTGGCCCCGACCACGGATGACGCGCGCCTGGTGCACGTGCTGACCGGCAGTTCCGGCTTCGTCTATTACGTCAGCATCACCGGCATCACCGGCACGCGCAGCGCCACGGCCGAGCACCTGGCGGCGGCGATCCCGCGCGTGCGCAAGGCGACCGGCCTGCCGATCGCGATCGGCTTCGGCGTGCGCACCCCGGCACAGGCGGCCGAGGTGGTGCGTGTCGCCGACGCCGCGGTGGTGGCTTCCGCGCTGATCGACACGCTGGCGGCGCATCTCGACGCCGCGGGCCGGGCGCAGCCGGACGCGGTGCGCATCGTGCTCGACCAGGTGCGCGCCCTGGCCGCGGCAGTGCGAGTTGCCCGCCTCATCGCGTGACATAGACTGAAGGTAATATCGGCAATACAACGGGAACGCATCGGGAGACAACGTATGAGCATCGTGCCGCTGCTGCGCTCCACAGGCGGGTTGCCGCTCAATGAGCTGCGTCTGCGTTCCTCTGGATCGTCGGAGGACGTGCGCGACGAGCTCGCAGCGCTGATCAAGCAGGGGTCGGTCGGGCTTGACGGCGACCTTCCCGCGAATCCAGAGGACCTGCAGCGCAGTCGCTCGTGTGTGAAACTGACGCGGGCGGGGACACGGCGATTGCTCGGCTGAGGCCGGTCGTGCTCGATCCGGCGCTGAGCGGCGGCGTCATCCTGGTGTTTACTGGCGCCGCGGCGGCCACGGCGTGGGATTGCTATACGACACGTGCTAAGCGCATCGCCCGCGTGCCCGGTTTCATCGTGGTTCACCTTGGCGTTCTGGTGCTTTGCGCGGTTTGCGGCATCGTCGCTGCCGCGGCGTTCTGCTACACCGATCCAAAGGGTGGCGACGTGGTCAGCACCGCCTTGACGCTGAACGTACAGAGTCCGGTATTGCGTGGCTTGGCGGTCGGTACCACGGTCCTTGTGCTGTTGCGAAGAAAACTGTTCAACATGGGCAATACCGGATTCGGCGGGGAGGCGGCCTTTGCCTTCTTTCGTGACTTGGCGATCCAGTCCGTTAACGATCGGCGCACGGTTTATCGTGATCGATTCATGACCCTCAATGCGCCGGCCGCGTTCGCCACGGCCAACTACTTCCACAACCTGGAAGCCCTGGTCAACAACTCGGTCCAGTCGCGCAAGCCAGAGTACCAGCAGCGCGCCAGGGACGAGCTGAAGGCCGTCGCTTCGGCGAAGCCGGCCACGGCGATGTCAGCAGCCGACCTGCTCTGGGACGCGTATTACCGCGCGATAACCGGAATTGGCTACGACTACTGTGGACCGGAGGTTTTGCAAGCCGTTGTTGGTTTTCGACGGCTGCCGTGGCCCGGCCGTTGGGGATGATGATATCATGAGCTGGCTTACCGAATTCGTCCGCCCGAAGATCCGCACGCTGTTCGCGCGGCGCGAGGTGCCGGAGAACCTGTGGCACCAATGCCCGGCCTGCCAGCAGATGATCTTCCATCGCGAGCTGGCCGCGAACCTGAAGGTGTGCCCGCATTGCGGCCATCACATGCGTGTCAGTGCCACCGAGCGCCTGGCCTGGACCTTCGACGAGGGCAGCTATACGCGCATCGAACTGCCGAGGGTGCCGGCCGATCCGCTGCGCTTCCGCGACAGCAAGCGCTATGCCGACCGCCTGAAGGAAGCGCGCGACAAGACACACCAGGATGACGCACTGGTCGTGGCGCATGGCAGGCTCGGCGGCCACCAGGCGGTCGTGGCGGCGATGGAGTTCGAGTTCATGGGCGGCTCGATGGGTGCCGCGGTCGGCGAGGGCGTGGTCGCCGCGGCAAGGCTCGCCGTGTTGCAGGAGGCGCCGCTGATCGTGTTCACCGCCTCGGGCGGCGCACGCATGCAGGAAGGCGCGGTCAGCCTGATGCAGATGCCGCGCACCATCATCGCCACGCGGCTGGTGAAGGAAGCCGGCCTGCCGTTCATCGTCGTGCTGACCGATCCCACGACCGGCGGCGTCACCGCGAGCTTTGCCATGCTGGGCGACATCCAGATCGCCGAGCCCGGCGCGCTGATCGGCTTCGCCGGCGCGCGGGTAATAGAACAGACGGTGCGGGAGAAGCTGCCCGAGGGGTTCCAGCGCGCGGAGTACCTACACCAGCATGGCATCGTCGATATGGTGGTAAAGCGTACCGAACTGAAGGCCACTCTGGCGCGTCTGATCGGCCTGTTGCGCGTCAAGGACATGCCGGCGGCAGCGTGATGTCGCAGTCCTGCCGTCATGACGTTACGAGCGAACGCCGGTGACCAGCCGCATCGATGGCATCGTCGCCCGGCTGCACGGGCTGCATCCGCGGCTGATCGACCTCAGCCTGGACCGGCTGCTGCTGCTGCTGGAAAAGCTGGGCAATCCGCAGGAGCGCCTGCCGCCGGTGATCCATGTGGCCGGCACCAACGGCAAGGGCAGTTCCTGCGCGTTCCTGCGGGCGATGGCCGAGGCCGCCGGGCGGCGCGTACACGTCTATACCTCGCCGCACCTGGTGCGGTTCAACGAGCGCATCCGCATCGCCGGCGAGCTGGTGTCTGACGCGGCGCTCACGGCGGCGCTGGAGCATGTGGAGCAAGTCAACGCGGGCGGACCGGTCACCGTATTTGAAGTGATAACGGCGGTGGCGCTGCATCTGTTCGCCGCGGCGCCGGCCGAGCTGTGCGTGCTGGAAGTCGGACTCGGAGGGCGCGGTGACGCCACCAACGTGATCGGGCGTCCGGCGGCGTGTGCGATCGCCTCGATCTCGCTCGACCATCGCGAGCTGCTGGGCGACACGCTGGCGGCGATCGCGGCGGAAAAAGCCGGAATCATGAAGCCGGGCGTGCCAGTGGCCATCGGCGCGCAGCCGGCCGAGGTCGCCGCGGTGCTGCTGGCGGAGGCGGCACGCATCGGGGCGCCGGTGCGGCAGCGTGATCGCGACTGGCTCGTGGTGCCGCGCGCGCATGGCTTTCGCTATGAAGATGCGGACGGCACGCTCGACCTGCCGCCGCCGTCATTGCCCGGGGCGTTCCAGTTGGACAATGCCGGCATCGCCATCGCCGCCCTGCGCGCGTCCGGCCTTGCCATTCCGGACGCCGCGGCCGGCGCCGGGATTGCCGCCGCGGAATGGCCGGCGCGGCTGCAACGCCTGCACGGCCGGCTGGCCGACCTGCTGCCGCCCGGCTGGGAGCTGTGGCTCGACGGCGGGCACAACCCCGGCGCCGCCGCGGTCCTCGCCGAGCACCTGCGAACCTGGGCCGACCGCCCCGCGCATCTCGTCGTCGGCATGAAGCAGTCGAAGGATTCCGAGGAGTTCCTGCGTCCGCTGCTGCCGCTCGCGACGACGCTCTGGGCGGTGGCGGAGGAGCACCAGCACGACGCGCGTCCGGTGGAGGCGATCGTCGCGGCCTCCAACGGTGCGGCGCGGCCCGGTCCGCATGTCGCCGACGCACTGCGCGCGGTGGCTCGCGAACCCGGCCCGGCGCGCGTGCTGATCTGCGGCAGCCTCTATCTGGCCGGCGAGGTACTCCAGCAAAATGCGTAACCTGCTGTTGCTGGCGCTGTTGTTGACCGGCGGCGCCGCCTGCGCCAGCCCGGCACAAGCGGCGGCATGGCGCCACTACCAGATCATCGAGTGGCAACTGCGCGACCCCGCGCAACTCGCCACGCTGAAGCGCATCGGGGTCACCGCGGCGGCGGTGATCGCCGACCGCGACGGCACCGGCACCCCGCTCCCGGTGCAGACGGCGCCGCTGCTGCGGGCCGGGCTGCGCTGGTACATCGAGAATGCCGCCACCGACTTCTACTCGGCCTATCATCGCTGGACCCCGGGCAAGCCGGTGAACTGGCGCTTTGTTGAGCTGCAAAAGCGCTATCGCGCCAATCCCGACGATCTTTCCGCGCTGGTGCGCGATCCCAGCCTGTCGGATCCCGCCTGGCAGGCGCACATCGATGCGAGGCTGACCGCAATCGTGCGGCAGGAGTCGCGATATCACCCGTTATATTACAATCTCGGCGACGAAACCGGCATCGCCGATCTGTCGGCGTTCTGGGATTTCGACCTGTCGCCGGCCTCGCTTGCCGGCATGCGCGCGTGGTTGCACCGGCAATACGGCACGCTGGACGCGCTGAACGCGGAATGGGGCACGCATTTCGCGACATGGAACGCGGTGCAGCCCGAGACCACGATCCAGGCGATGCGCCGCACCGACGGCAATTTCGCCGCCTGGGCGGATTTCAAGGCCTGGATGGACGTGGCGTTCGCCACCGCGCTGCGCCGCGGCACCGATGCGGTGCACGCCGCCGATCCGCACGCCTTCGCGGCGATCGAAGGCGCCCAGATTCCCGGCTGGGGTGGCTACGACTACACGCGGCTGGCGCACGCCGTCGATCTGATGGAGGTCTATGACGACGGCGAGAACTTGCCGATCCTGCGATCGCTCAATCCGCGCTTGATCGCACTCACCACGTCGTTCGGCGCCCGGCCCGAAGACATCTATCAGGTTTGGCGCGAATTGCTGCGCGGCACGCGCGGCCTGGTGCTGTGGGACGACAACAACAGCATCGTGCATCCCGACGGCACGCTGGGCGTACGCGGCGAGGCTTACGCGAAGCTGTTCGCCGAACTGCACCGCATCGCGCCATCGCTCCTTGCGGCGACCCCGCATACCGACCCGATCGCCATCCTCTACTCGCCGGCGAGTTTCCGGACGCAGTGGATGCTCGACCAGCAGCCGAAGGGCGATGCGTGGATCGAACGCGGGGCAGAGACGGAGCTGGAGGACGATGCGTTCCGCATCGCGATGCGCGGCTACGCGGCGAGCCTGTCGCAATTCGGGCTGCATCCGCGTTACGTGTCGGCGGCCGTGCTGCCGGGACTGCGGGACAAGGCGCTGATCCTGCCGGACACGCTGGCGCTGTCGCCCGCCGATGCGCGCGCCATCGCCGCTTTCGCCGCGCGCGGCGGCCTGGTGATCGCCGATCGGCCCCCCGGGCTGTATGACGCGCACAGCCGCCGCCTGCCCCGTCCGGCACTGGCACCCGGAATCGCGCGGCTTGTCGCTCCGGGCGATCGATCGACGCTGGCCACGGTCCTGGCGCGATCCGGCATCGTCGCCCCGTTCCGGTTGTCGGCGCCGCGGGACGATGTCGATCTATATGTGTTCGGGCGCGGCGACCGAACGATCGTCGCCGTGCAACGCAGCAAACCGATGGCGACCGAGGAGGATGTCGTGCTGACCCTGCCTCGCTCGATGATGGTGACCGACCTGCGGCTCGGCACCCCGCTGGGCCGCGCTCGGAAGCTGACACTCAAACTCAGTGGCGTCGCACCAGCGGTGCTGGTCCTGAAATGACCCCGGTCTGCTCTTCGAAAGACAACCCGGGACGCGGGCGGCAGAAGATAATTCGCCACGCAAGACACGAAGAACGCTTCGGCGACGCCGGCGCATCAGCGCATCGACCGAAGCCGCGGTGCCTGTATGCTGACGATTTCTTCGACCCATGGCGGAACATGGGGCCGACCGGCACGGCCGGCCCCATGTTCCGGTCACAGATTCCCGGCGATCCAATCCTTCAGCCGGCTCTTCGGCAGCGCACCGACCTGCGTCGCGGCTGGCTTGCCGTCCTTGAACAGGATCAGCGTCGGAATGCCGCGCACCGCATAATTGTTCGGCGTCAACGGGTTGTCGTCGATATTCACCTTGGCCACGGTCAGCTTGCCGGCGAATTCAACCGCCAGCTCTTCCAGGGCCGGGCCGATCATCTTGCACGGCCCGCACCACTCGGCCCAGAAATCGACCAGCACGGGCCCCGTGGCCTTCAGCACATCGGTGTCGAAACTCTCGTCGCTGACCGGCTTGGTGTTCGCGTTCATGTTGGGTGTCCTCGTTCTTTCGGTTGGCAACGACGTGGGGACGGATGCCGATTCGGTCAAGCGATCACGTGTGCGTCACCGAAACTCCACCACGGCGGTGCGCCTGGGGCAACCGGGATCACGCGCCGGCAACGCTGCCTTGCGCCATCCCGCCACCGTGACCCCCCGCCTGCACAGGGGCAGGCTTGCATGCGGTGGCACGCCATACGCATTGCCTTTCTTGACCGGACCGAGACCATGGCGGCGCTACGCGACGGTCGGGAACTTCACCTCACTGGTATCGCCGATCGCCGGCACGTGCCGCCCGGCCACCGCCGGACCGGTCAGTGTGCTCCGGCCTGCGATGATCTTTGCCGCCGTCACCCTCGCGCCGGCAAAGACCCACCCGGCGCGCACGTCTCCCTTGCGGCTGCCGCCCAGCCCGCGCGGACAGACGGTCTTGCGCATCGCCGTCGGTTCGAGGATCGCACCCCCGCTTGCGCGGGGACGGCGCATGAGGAACGCGGCGCTCGTCAACAATGCGGAGGCAGGACATGTCCGATGCTCTGACAGTCGATTACGACGGCCTGATCCCGAACAATGTCGGGCTCAACGAAGACGCCCGCGTCCGCAAGGCGCTGGAGACCTGGCATCCCGGCTACATCGACTGGTGGCGGACGATGGGCCCCGTCGGCTTCCAGGATGCGCTGGTTTACCTCCGCACCGCGGTGGGCGTCGGCGCCGAAGGCTGGGCCCGCTTCGGCTACGTCAAAATGCCCGAATACCGCTGGGGCATATTGCTCGCCCCGCGGGTCGAGGGCCGCACCATTCCGTTCGGCGCGCACAAGGGCGAGCCTGTCTGGCAGGAAGTCCCCGGCGAGCAGCGGGCGATGCTGCGCCGGCTGCTGGTGATCCAGGGAGATACGGAGCCGGCGTCGGTCGAGCAACAGCGGCATCTCGGGGCGACCGCACCCTCGCTGTACGATTTGCGCAACCTGTTCCAGGTGAACGTCGAGGAAGGCCGCCATCTCTGGGCCATGGTCTATCTGCTGCAAAAATACTTCGGCCGCGACGGGCGCGAGGAAGCCGAAGAACTGCTGCGGCGCCACTCCGGCGACCCTGATTCCCCCCGCATGCTCGGCGCGTTCAACGAGCGCACGCCCGACTGGCTGAGCTTCTTCATGTTCACCTTCTTCACCGACCGCGACGGCAAGATGCAGCTCGCCGCGCTGGCCCAATCCGGCTTCGATCCGCTGTCCCGCACCTGCCGCTTCATGCTGACCGAGGAGGCGCACCACATGTTCGTCGGCGAGACCGGCGTGCAGCGGATCATCCAGCGCACCTGCGAGGCGATGCGCCAAGCCGGCATCGACGATCCGTCCGCCGCCGAACGGGTGCGCGCGCTGGGGGTCATCGACCTGCCGACCATCCAGAAGAAGGTCAACCTGCATTTCTCGCTGACGCTGGACCTGTTCGGCTCGGAGATCAGCACCAACGCGGCCAACGCGTTCAACGCCGGCCTGAAGGGCCGCTACCGCGAGGACAAGCTGACCGACGACCACCAGTTGCTGCACGACACCTATCCGGTGCTGCGGCTCAGGGACGGTGCGATCGTGCGGGAGGACCTGCCGGCGCTGTCATCGCTGAACATGCGGCTGCGCGACGATTTCGTCGCCGATGCCGCCGCCGGCGTGGCGCGCTGGAACCGCGTGTTGGAGCGCGCCGGATTTGCCACCCGCATCCGCCTGCCGCATGTCGCGTTCAACCGGCGCATCGGCGAGTTCGCGGTGGTGCATGCCGACACCGACGGCAACCTGCTGGGCAATGACGCGTGGGAGGCGCGGGCGGAAGCCATGCTGCCGACCGCCGGCGACTACCGCTTCGTGGACAGCCTGATGCGGCCGGTGCAGGAGCCCGGCGCCTACGCGGGCTGGATCGCCCCGCCGCGCATCGGCATCGACAACAAGCCGGGCGATTTCGAGTATGTGAAGATCGAGGAGTAGAAAACCTCTCCCGCGAGACGTGGGAGAGGTTTCCGGATCACCACAATTGCTTCGTCGCCAACGCGGCACCTTCCGCCAGCGTCTTCAGCTTCGCCCAGGCGATCTCCGGATGCACCCGCCCGCCAAGCCCGCAATCCGTCCCCGCGAGGACGTTCTCGCGTCCCACCAATTTGGCGAACCGCACGATCCGGTCCGCCACCAGATCCGGATGCTCCACCACGTTGGTCGCGTGGCTGACCACCCCCGGGATCAGTAATTTGCCAGTTGGCAGCTTCACGTCCTGCCACACCCGCCATTCATGCTCATGGCGCACGTTGCCGGCCTCGAACGAATACGCCTGGGCGTCGATCGCCAGCATCACCTCGACGATGTCGCGCATCGGTATGTCGGTGACGTGCGGGCCATGCCAGCTTCCCCAGCAGAGATGGAAGCGGATACGGTCCCTCGGCAGTCCGCGCATGGCATGGTTCAGCGCCTCGACGCGGACCATGGAGAATTTCCGATACTCCTCCACCGTCGGCGCGGGATTGATCATATCCCAGTTCTCGGCGATGCCCGGATCGTCGAGCTGCAGCACCAGACCCGCATCGATGATCGCCTTGTACTCCTCGCGCATCGCGTCGGCGCAGGCGTAGATGAATTCCTCCTCCGTCTTGTAGTATTCGTTGCCGATGCGCGAGCAACTGCCCGGCGCGATCGAGGTCATGAAGCCCTCCTCGACGCCGACCGCCTGCAACGCCGCCTTGAAATGCGCGATGTCGGCGGCGATCGCCGCCTGACCGGTATAGGTCAGCTTGTCCACACAAACCGGCAGACGCATGCCGGGACCGCCGCGATTGGATGACACGCCCGATTCCGGATCGGCATAGGCGGCCGGAAACAGGTTGCGGTCACGCCGGTCCGGGAAGGCGGTGAGAACGACTTCTCCGACCTTCCGGCGCTGCGGCGGCATTTGGTACATGTAGTCGCCCAGCCGCAGCCCGCCGAGACGCTGAAACGAATAGCTCCACCACGCGCCGTAATTCACCCGCTGGCCCATGCCCTTGCCGTATTCGCCGTCGCCGGCGATATCGACGCCGCAGTCGCGCTGGCGCCGCACCACGTCCCGCACCGCCGCGGCAAGCTGCGCCTGGTAGCCGGCTTCGTCGTTCGATTCACCCTCCTGGCGCGCGCGGGTCAGCTCGATCAGCTCATCCGGCCGCGGCAGGCTGCCGGCATGCGTGGTGATGATGCGGTGCTGACTGTTTTTCATGGCGGCGTTGCTCCCCGGGCGGCGTCGAGTCAGTGCGCGGCAGATTAGCGCGGTTTCACCATGACTGGAAACGCCGGTGCCTGACCGTCATCATCGCGAAAGCGGGGATGACGAGCAAGGCGGATTCGAGTCACGGTGAAACCGCTCTGGCGCACGCGCCGGGCCTCGTCTGTTCCGGATGCCGCAGCCGAGTGCCGACCGGCAGCGCCACCGTTACGGCCGATCCGCCCCCGGGTGGGTCGGGTCCAGGAACCAGTCCAGACTGATCCGGGTTTTATGACGTAAGGCGAGCAGGAGATCGACCGTAGGCTCCCTCTCGCCACGTTCGCAGGACGCATACGCGGTGGTCGAAACTCCCAGCAGTGTCGCAAACGCCGTGCTGCCTAAATTGGGAACGTCGATGCTCTCGCCGTACGTCCGGCGCACCTCGGCAAGACGGTCACCCAATGTTTCCAGGTCGATGGTATCTTCGGACATGCAATTTCGTCCTCGCTTCGCCGGTCAGTGGAGGGTTATGGGGAACGGTCCCCGCCAGATCAGTTTGATCCGAACCGCACGGAGAACATCGGCCCATGACAGGTATTCACCGAGCCTGCGGTACGCGTCGCCGTGCAGTTCGTCGAGCTGGAATGCCGATCCGCTGGCATAAACGATCAGGGTGGGATCGATCGCGTCGTCGGGATCCTCGGGCATGATGACAATGGCTGACTTGCCGTCCTCGTCGTAATGCAGGTCAGCCGTCCAGCCTGACATGGATTCGGCGATGATCGCCGCAAGATGCTGATACCGTCCTGATCCGAAAGGTTCAAGGGCGTATGAGGCAAGCTGGCTCAGGCGGTTATCAAGACGTCCGGTAGGCATCGATGGCTCCTCGGCAGCACGGATCGAATGTGCCAGGGCGACAATAGACATTTTTGCGACAACAAGATAGTATTATTATACTTGAGTCTTCTAAAAATCCAACACAATGGTTGCAGCGCGGTTTCACGGGACCACCGAAAGTGGACACGTTCGGCCAATCCGGCGGATCGAGAGCCGAACCGCGCCTGGTGGCGGTGTTCCTGGGACTGGCGTAGGGGCCGCGCTGACAACATCGCTGCGTGAACCGACCGTGCAATACAGGGTGCCACACGGGATCACGGCGTCGATCAGGGCAGTGCCGGCCGCGTGATAGCCGTGGAAGCGCTCGCCGCGGAAAAAGACCGCGGGCGCGCTGTCGAACAGGGACACCACGTGCGTCCATGGTCCAGCGGGCGCGAGGTCGAACAATAGTTTGCGGCGGATCGACCGCGCTTTGCCTGATCGGTGCTCGACATCGACGGCACCTGCGCACAATCGGTGATCCCAGGCTGCCTCGGTGGGGTATAATCCTGAGAGACGCCCCGATGAGACGGTTTGCTTGCCTCGTCAGGATTGCTTTTTGATATTCTGAAACGGCAACGTTCCGAGGTCTTGACCTGAACGGTACAGCACGGTGTGCCTCCCGCGCCGCGCGACTTTATATAGTAAGGAGCTGGTCTCGGGCCCGATTCCTGGTCGGGCTTGGTTCGCTCAATTCGAAGTCCAGCCGGACGAAGGAGACGGTTGACCGCTCGCGCCGCGAGTGAGCGTGCCCTGACCCGTTCGACTGAGGTGGTCCGCGAGGGCGCCCCGGTGACGATGTGCACCAGCCATTGCTCCAACGAGATCATCGAGGCGGTCATCGTCGCCCCGGCGCCCGCCTGCCCCGCACGCGGAATGGGCGGCACTTCGTCTGGCACATGTCCCAGGCGAGGCCCGCCGGCGGCTCGGGTGCCGGCGACGGGTGCTCCACCATCGGCGAGCGGCACGACAAGGAAGCCGCCGCCGGCTAGCGATCCGGCAGCCGCAAGCCCAGCCGTTCCAGCCGCGGCAGCACCTCCTGCACGAAGAACGGAATCTCCTTCAGGTAATCGACGAACGCCACGGTGCAGCCGGCCAGGCCGGTGGCGCTCATCGCCGCCATTTCCGCCGCGACGTCGTCGGGCGAGCCGACGAACGGGTAGCTGCCCGGATAGGCGCCATCGTAACGTTTGGCGCCGCCGCGGGTGAAGCGGTTCTCCATCGGGCGGTCGATTATCCCGCCGTTGTCCGGCACCGTCGTGCCCCGCACGTCGCGGTAATACCGCTGACCGTCGGTGTCGGCCATCCGTTCCGCGAAATACTCGAAGTAGTCTTCGGCCTCGCGCCGCGTCGGGCGGCACACGACATGGCCCATGGTGAACACGTCGATCGACCGGTTGTGCCGCCCCGCATGCTCCGCCACGTTGGCCAGCAGCGCCGGCACCTGGTCGAGCTCCGTCACGTTCAGGAACAGCGCGTCGGCGGCGCGCGCGGCGAAGTCGCGGCCGCGCGGGGAGAACCCGGCCGACATCACCACCGGCCACGGGCGCTGCAACGACACCGGGTCGGTTTGCAGGTTCTTCAATTTGAAGAAGCGGCCGTCCCAGTCGAATTCCGGCCCGCCTTGCAGCAGGCGCGACCAGATCCGAAACCACTCGAGTCCATGGTCGTAGCGCGTGTCGGGGTCGATGCTGACGCCGTGCAGGTCGAACTCCGCCTGGTTCCAGCCGCAGACGATGTTGAGGCCGGCGCGGCCATGCGAGATGTGGTCGATCGTGGCGATCGCCTTGGCGGCGAAAGCCGGCGTGACCAGCGGCACGTGCACGGTGGAGAAGATGGCGATGCGCCGCGTCAGCGCGCCGAGCGCCGCGCCGTGCGTCAGAGTCTCGAACGAGCGGCCGTAGATGTTGGCCTTGCCCTGGTAGCCGCGCCATTTCGCCACCGGCAGGATGAATTCGAGTCCGGCGTCGTCGGCGATGCGCGTCATCGCGACGATGTCGTCCCAGTTGGCGCGCCAGCGCTCGGGCGCCAGGCTCATCGTCAGGCCACCGTCGCAATTGGCGCTGAAAATCCCAAGCTTAAAGCGGTTCGGGCCGAACAACGGATGGTGGTTCATAATGACGCCTCGCCCGCAAATTGGGAGAGATCGCGGAGCAAAGCGACGCGGCTGAGGGGCGTAGCGCACAAACACCCGTGCGTTGCGACACTCACTCGCGCCGCTGCCGGTTGGCTCACGTTGCGACCCTGCCGCACCGATCGGCTTCGCGGCTCAACCGAACGTAGCGGGGCAGGTCTGCTACCGTATTTGTGCTCGTCGGAAAATGCGTGACCTTGCCGGTGAACGCCGGAAAGCGCCTGCAGATGCCCATCGCGCGCGACCGCCGCCTCCAGCGCGGCGATGGCGGGGAAATAGAGCGGCAATGCCAGCGCCGGCGGCCGGCCGTCATCCAGATTTGGGTCGTGCGCCCGCGCCGGCGTGTAGATCAGTCCCCGCGCCAGATCGGGCGTCGCAGCCGGCAATCGCGCCAGCCCGTGCAGCTCCTCGGTGCCCACCGCACCGTCGTGACGAAACACGGCGAAATACGCGACCGTCATCGCGCCGCACTCTCCGTCCAGCGCCGCATCCTGGTATTTGACGGCAGCGATTCGTCAAGCAATTTGCGGGCGGTTTCCGCGCCGGCGATGGGGAGGGCCGCGGGGTCGAGCAAACCGATCTGCACCAGCACGGAGGCCTGGTCCCAGTAGATGTGCTCGTTATAGAGCTTGTCGCCGCGGAACCGCACGATGGCGACCAGCGGGATTTCCACATAGCGCCCGGTCGGCGCCACGCCGGGCAGCATCCAGTCGATCTCGATGTCGTGGGTGAAGCAGAACAGCATTTCGTCCACGACGCGGTCGGCGCCGATGGTGCGGCTGATCGGCACCAGCCGCGTGTCCGCCGGGGTTTTCGGAATAAAATGGTGCGTGTAGAAGCGCAGCAGGTCGGCATGACCAACGCCGCCGGTCATCACCGGGATGTGGTTGACGTAAGGCTGCGCTACCATCGTGCGCATCGTCGCCTCGGCATCCCGCGCGCCGAATTCATACCCCGTATGCTGCTCCCACAACGCCGAGAGGTCGTAGTGCGGCCCCATTGCCTGGCGCAGCGCGGCGATCGAGCGCGAATGCGCCATCAGCGCCGCCGCTTTGTCGAAGCTCGGCCGGCCGGGGTTGTTGAACGCATGGTCGCAGCCAGGATAGACGAAGATCCGCGCGTCGGCGCGATCGGCCAGCACCGCCTTGATCGTGTCGCGCGCGGCTTCGGGCACCAGAGCGTCGCACTCGCCGAAATGCAGCACAAGCGGGCAAGCGATCGACGTTGCTTCGTCCACATGCTTCTCGATGCCCACGCCATAATAGCCGACGGCACAATCGACACCGCACCGCGCGGCGGCGAGATACGCCAGCAGCCCGCCGAGGCAGAAACCCAGCGCCCCCGCTTTGCCGGTGCATTCCGGTCGCGCCCGCAGGCAGGCCAGTGCCGTGCTGATGTCCTGCGTCGCCAGGCTGATGTCGAAGCGTTCGTAAAGTGCGAAGGCGCGCGCCATGTCGGCCTCGCTGTGCCCCAGTTCGACGCCCGGCTCCAGCCGCCAGAACAGGTCGGGCGCGAGCACGGCGTAGCCTTCCTCGGCGTAGGTGTCGGCAACGTCGCGCATGTGCGGATTGACGCCGAAGATTTCCTGCAACAGCAGCAATCCCGGGCCCGAGCCGCATCGCGGCACCGCGAGGTAACCGCGGAAGCCCTCGCCGATGTCGATCCACGTGCCGGCCATGCGCCCGCCTCCCTGGGGTTGCCCCGCCTGTTATCGCGAGCAGCGCAGCGACGCGGTAATCCGCCGCCTGGGGAACCGTCGCCGCTCACCGGTCGGGAGATTGCTTCGTCGCCACGCCCCTAGCAATGACAGGGCGAGGGGTGAGACAAGGACGGCGGCCGCAGGACCTGCCTCACCCCCACCGCTCAACCCCTGCCCGCCGCGCGCGGCCCGCCACAAATCCCAGCCACGCCAGTTGCGGCAGCAACGCCAACCCCGGCACCGGCGGCTTCCAATCCGTCGGGGCAGCGATGAACACCAGGCAGCACAGCCCGCCATATACCGCGAACCCCCAGTGCATCAGCGCCACCACCGGGGCCGGCACGCCCGAGCGTTGCGCGACCTGATACAGATGGCCGCGATGCGGTGCGGTCAGCCGCTCGCCCGCCATCGCCCGCCGCACCAGCGTGAACCCGACATCGAACAGCACGCCGGACAGCAGCATCGGCACCAGCAGGAACGACATCGCCACGCCCTGGAAGCGGCTGGCGACGACCGCCAGCACCGCCAGCATGAACCCGCAGAACTGGCTGCCCACGTCGCCCATGAAGATGCGGGCGCGAGGAAAATTGAACGGCAGGAACCCGGCGATGCCGGCCGCCAGCAGCAGCGACGCGGCATACGCGAACCAGCCGTCATGCGTCGCGGCGATGCCCGCCAGGAACCCGGAGGCGATCAGCGCCACGCCGCCGGCCAGCCCATCCAGCCCATCAATGAAGTTCATCGCATTGGTGGCGAACAGCAGCCAGACCAGCGTCGCCGGCGGGCCCAGCCAGCCCACCGGCAGCGGTCCGACATAAGGCCAGTGGTAATTGCGCACATACAGCCCACTGCTCACCGCAACCAGCGCGGCCAGCACCTGGGCACCCAGCTTCACGGCGAAATTCCAATCGTAGATATCGTCCAGGAACGCCACGACCGCGATCGCCACCGACGCCTCGATCACCCCGAGAAAATACGGCTCGGCCAACCTGGCGAATTCGGCAAACTGATACAGCACGCCGATGCCGACCAGGAAGGCCGCCACGATGCCGATGCCGCCGCCCTTCGGGGTCGGCCGGTCGTGCGCCTTGCGCCCATCGGGCCGGTCCATCAGGCGCGCGCCAATCATCAGCCGTACCGTGGCAGCGGACAGCAATGCCAGCCCGGCGGCAAAAGTCAGGTGACGCAACAGCGCGGCAAGGGTCATGAGCCAGCGATCAGTTTGCAGTGGTCAGTGGTCAGCTTCGTTGCCCTCGCCCCGCGTCCCCCGTCTTGCCCCGCCGTCGTTACCCGCCCCCGCCGTCAATGCAAGGAGCGAAGCGACTCGGCGATCCCCCGCCTGGCGACCGGCGGCCCTCCACGCGTGGAAGCTTGCTTCGGCGCTCCGCTTCTCGCATGTGTGGACGGCCCCCCGGATGCAAGAGCAAAGATGAGGAGATCTGACGGGCGGTTCGATTGCGGTCATGTGTCCGGCCTGTTGGCGCGGCTGCATGGCCGCTGGCCCAGATGGGTTCTGCGATCCAGCCCCAATCAATGACGCGGCCTGGTTGGCCGGCCGTTGCGAGTAACGGGTTCTCCGGATCGTCGGTTCGACCGATCGTCATCTCACCTCCCTGCGGACCCACCTGGACAAGCCGGGCACGGACGGCGGGCATAGTCGTCATGCTCCTGGCTAATCGCGGCCGAAGCCGCGCGGCGGCTGGATGGCGATGCGTTCGCCGAGATGGCAACCACGGTTGGCGCGCGCTTGCGGAACAACCGGATCATCCGCGCTCGCCGCAGGTTCACCCGAAGCACCGGTTGCCCAGCCTGTTCAACCCCGTGCAGGGTCAACACGGCCTTGGACGTGTCGAGGCCAATGCGGCCAATCTCGCTCATCGGCGGCTCCTGTCCTGGGTTGTGACACCCCCAACAGTGGCACGAGATGCCGTGGGGCCGTCCACCCCAACAATGACATGCTGCTCGGTTCCCGCACGCGTGCGTCAGCCTTTTCGGGCGCCTGGTATTACGCCCCCCAGCGCCAATTCAGTATCTCCGGCATGTCGATGCCGTACTGGTCCACGTAGCGCCGGTGCTCGATCAATTGCTCGCGGAACGCCTGCTTCACATAGGCTGTCGTGCCGCCCAGCCGCGGCACGCGGTCGATCGCCGCGCCCGCCAGATGGAATCGGTCGAGCCGGTTCAGCACCGTCATGTCGAACGGCGTCGTCGTGGTGCCTTCCTCGCGGAAGCCGTGCACGTGGAAATTGTCGTGGTTGGTGCGGCGGTAGGTCAGCCGGTGGATCAGCCAGGGATAGCCGTGATGGGCGAAGACCACCGGCTTGCCGGCGGTGAAGATCGCATCGAACTCGGTGTCCCGCAGCCCGTGCGGGTGCTGCTCCGGCGGCATCAGCGTCGAGAGATCGACCACGTTCACGACACGCACGCGCAGCGTCGGGACGTGGCGGCGCAGCAGATCGGCGGCGGCGAGCGTTTCCAGCGTCGGCACGTCGCCGGCGCAGGCCATCACCACGTCCGGTTCCTCGCCGGCATCGTTGCTGGCCCACTCCCAGATGCCGACGCCCTCGGTGCAGTGGCGGATCGCCGCCGGCATGTCCAGCCATTGCGGCGACGGCTGCTTGCCGGCGACGATGACGTTCACGCGGTCCCGGCTGCGCAGGCAATGGTCGGTGACCCACAGCAGGGTGTTGGCGTCGGGCGGCAGATAGACGCGCACGAATTCCGGCTTCTTGTTCAGCACGTGGTCGATGAAGCCCGGGTCCTGGTGGCTGAAGCCGTTATGCTCCTGCCGCCAGACATGCGAGGTGAGCAGGTAGTTCAACGACGCGATCGGGCGGCGCCAGGGCACCGCGGCGGCGCTTTCCAGCCATTTGGCGTGCTGGTTGAACATCGAATCGACGATGTGGACGAACGCCTCGTAGCAGTTGAACAGGCCGTGCCGGCCGGTGAGCAGATAGCCTTCCAGCCAGCCTTGGCAGGTGTGCTCGCTGAGGATTTCCATGACGCGGCCGTCGGGCGACAAATGGTCGTCGCCCGGAATGCGCTCGGCCAGCCAGGTGCGGCCGGTGACCTCGAACAGCGCTTGCAGGCGGTTGGACGCGGTCTCGTCCGGACCGAACACGCGGAAATTGCGCAGGTCGCGGTTGCGCTGCATCACGTCGCGCAGGAACTCGCCCATGACATGCGTCGCCTCGGCGTCCACCGCGCCGGGCGCGGGCACCGCCACGGCGTGCGGGGCAAAATCCGGCACGTGCAGTGGGCGCACCACGCCGCCATGGGTGTGCGGGTTGGCGCCCATGCGGCGCGCACCGTCGGGCGCCAGGCCGGTGATGTCCGCGATCGGCCGGCCGGCGTCGTCGAACAGTTCCTCCGGGCGGTAGGAACGCATCCAGGATTCCAGCAACGCCAGATGCGCCGGAGTCGTGGTGTCTGGGATCGGCACCTGGTGGGCGCGCCAGGTGCCCTCGAGTTTCAGCCCGTCCAGCTCCTTGGGGCAGGTCCAGCCCTTCGGCGAGCGCAGCACGATCATCGGCCAGCGCGGCCGTTCGACCGCACCGCCGTGGCCGTCGCCACCGCCGGCCCGCGCGCGCTGCTGGATGCCGGCGATCGAGGCGACCGCCTGGTCCAGCGCGGCTGCCATGAGCTGGTGCATGACCGCCGGCTCGTCGCCCTCGACGTAGAGCGGCGCCCAGCCGTTGCCTTCCAGGAAGCCGTGCAACTCCGCCGGCTCGACCCGCGCCAGGATGGTCGGGTTGGCGATCTTGTAGCCGTTGAGGTGCAGGATCGGCAGCACCGCGCCGTCGGTCGCCGGATTGAGGAACTTGTTGCCGTGCCAGGAGGTGGCCAGCGGTCCGGTCTCGGCCTCGCCGTCGCCGATCACGCAGGCGACCAGCAGGTCCGGGTTGTCGAACGCGGCGCCGAAGGCGTGCGACAGCGAGTAGCCGAGCTCGCCGCCCTCGTGGATCGAGCCGGGGGTCTCCGGCGCGGCATGGCTCGGCACGCCGCCGGGGAAGGAGAACTGGCGGAACAAATGCAGCATGCCCAGCCCGTCGCGCGGCACTTCGGGATACAGCGCGCTGTAGCTGCCCTCCAGCCAGGTGCTGGCGAGCAATCCGGGCGCGCCGTGGCCGGGGCCGGCAATGAAGATCGCGTTCAGGTCGCGCGCGCGGATCAGGCGGTTGAGATGCACCCAGAGGAAGTTCAGCCCGGGCGTGGTGCCGAAATGCCCGAGCAGACGCGGCTTGATGTGCGCGTGGGCGAGCTTCTCGCGCAGCAGCGGA
This sequence comes from Acetobacteraceae bacterium, assembly GCA_035535035.1. Classification (GTDB taxonomy): domain Bacteria; phylum Pseudomonadota; class Alphaproteobacteria; order Acetobacterales; family Acetobacteraceae; genus JASHVB01. The sequence continues at coordinate 24,234 of DATLQW010000063.1, read as the reverse complement.
TTATCCAGCAAATAAATCTGGCCGACCGACAGGTAGTTGGCGGCGCGCCACCACAGGTCCATCCGGTGCAGCAGCGACGCGTCCAGCGGTTCGGCGGCAGGAAGCCGCGGGCCGGTCTGATCCATGGGATTCTCTCCGTGGTGGCGACAGGCGGCGAACGCCATGGCGGCGGTCGCCTTCCGCTGCTAATTGGGGCGTTGGCGTTGCGGAGCAAAGCTCCGATATAGTGGCCTTGCGATCCGCCCCACGGTGGATGCCGGAGGGGACCCCCGGCCCAAGCCCGGGGGCATGGACGATGTAGGGAAGACGCCGAGGCATGAAAAACCAGGACTGGGAAATTCCGCCCAATCTGCAGCCCGATCCGGACGACTACTCATTCGACCTGGAGCGCGCGCTGAACGCGGTGGTGAGCCTGAAGACCTACGTTCCCGCGGACGCCTATACCGCCAACACGCTCGGCACCGAGCGGGCCGGCTCGGGGGTGGCGATCAACGACAAGGGCCTGATCGCCACCATCGGCTACCTGATCACCGAGGCCGAGACGATCTGGATCACCTCGAACGACAAGCGCGCGGTGGCCGGGCACGCTTTGGCCTACGACCAGGAAACCGGCTTCGGCCTGGTGCAGGCGCTGGGGCGGCTCGATCTGCCGGTGCTGGAGTTGGGCGATTCGGATGCGCTGAAGGTGGGCGACACGGTGGTGTTCGCCGCCGGCGGCGGGCGCCACCATGCGATCGAGACGAAGCTGGTCGGGCGGCAGGAATTCGCCGGCTACTGGGAATATGTGCTGGACGACGCGTTCTTCACCGCGCCGGCGCATCCGTTCTGGGGCGGCGGAGGGCTGATCGGCAGCGACGGGAAGTTGATGGGCATCGGCTCGCTGATCCTGCAGCAGGGGGACCGCAAGGGACGCCGGCTGGACATGAACATGGTGGTGCCGATTGGCCAACTGGCGCCGATCATGAAGGACCTGACGACGTATGGGCGGGTGAACCGGCCGGCGCGGCCGTGGCTGGGGATGTACGCGACCGAGATGGAGGCGGACGAGGCCATCGTGGTGGGCGGCCTGGCCGACAACGGCCCGGCGGAGCAAGCGGGGGTGCGGCAAGGCGACCGGATCCTGTCGGTGAACGACGAGGAGGTGCCGGACCTGGCGGGGCTGTGGCGGCGGGTCTGGGCCGCCGGAAGCGCCGGCGCTGAGGTGCGGCTGCGGCTGCTGCGCGAGGGCGGCCAGGTCGGGATCACCGTCCGGTCGGGCGACCGCACGCGGTTCCTGAAGTCGCCGAGTCTGCACTGAGGGGCCGCTCCGTTCGGCCGCGCACCAGGCGTCATCTGCGGTGTCGGACCATGACGATGGCGATGCGCTGATCGCCGCCCCGACGGCCGTGGCGGCGTGGACCGGCTGGATTTGTCGGGCAATGCGCTTCGACCGATGCCAGGCGAGTTCTGAAATCGCCTTGCAATCGTCGGCAGGCGAAGATGGGCAAGTTTCCCCCCGGTGACCGATGCCGACCGATCATATGACCAACGTGCTTGTGACTTTTCCGCCTCGGCCCCTGACCGACGCCGAGCGTGAAATCCTGCGCGCGTGGGCAACTGAAGTGGATGATGTCTTCGCCTTCGTGAGCGAGCGGCGCAGCGACGATCCCACCGTTTACCGACGGATCGTCATCTCGCGGAATTCCACGCGCCAGCGCCTTTATCTGATCCGTCCGCCGCAGGGCAACGACTCCTGGCTCGTGCTGTCAGCGGTTCATGGCGAGGATGTCGCACGTTGCCCGACGCTGTGGGCCGCACTGAACTTCGTCAAGCCGGCCAGGGCCGCGGCCCAGCCCAACCAGATGCGGCTGGGCGATCTTGTGGGTAGTGGAGGCCCGTGAGAGCCGCATCCTGCCCGGCGGCGGGATCGACGCATGCAGGCACACCGCACAAACCTGCCGCGGTGCCACGCGCCCGAAGGGCTGCCTGCACGGAGCGGCGTTGTGCCGCCTGTCCAGGATGTCACCTTGCCGCGGCGGTTGGCGGACTTCACCAAACCAAGGCGTGACACATTCGGAAAATCCCGGCAGGAACGCCCGCATGGCAAACCTTCGCGGCGCGGTGATCCAGGTCACCCCCTTCCAGCAAAACTGCGCCATCCTGTGGGATGACGCCTCCAGGCATGCCCTGGTGGTCGATCCGGGCGGCGACGTGGACCGCATTCTCGCCGCCATCGACCAGGCCGGCGTTGCTGTCGAGCGCATTCTGCTCACCCACGGCCACCTCGACCATGCCGGCGGCGCGGCGGAACTGGCGGAGGCACTGCGCGAACGTGCCGGCGACCAGGCCGCCGTCCCGATCGAAGGCCCCGACGAGCGCGACCGGTTCCTGCTGGAGGGCATCGAAGCACAGGCCGCCGGCTTCGGCTTCGCCGCCCGCAACGTCACCCCGGACCGCTGGCTGCACGAGGGCGATGCCGTCACCCTTGGCACGAACCGTTTCGACATACTGCACTGCCCGGGGCACACGCCGGGCCACATCGTCTTCATCAACCAGGCGGCGCGGTTCGCCTTGCTCGGCGACGTGCTGTTCCAGGGATCTGTCGGCCGCACCGACTTTCCTTATGGCGACCACGCCGCGCTGATCGGCGCCATCACCGGCAAGCTGCTGCCGCTCGGCGACGACCTGCAATTCCTGTGCGGCCATGGCCCGGGCTCCACGATCGGCGCCGAACGGCGCGGGAATCCGTTCCTGCCGCGGTAACCGGGTGCGCATGGGGCCAAACGCCGGCGCTGACGGCAGCGTGACACTTCCTTGCGGCCGGCGCCTAGCGCCCAGCGAGGCACACGGCTATCCTCCCAACAACGAGCCGACCGATTCTGGCTGTTGCCGCATGTGCTTGGCAGTAGCGCTTCAGCGGGGGGAGTAGCCGTTTGATTCGCATGAGCCTGGTGCGGCTGCTTGCCGCTTGCCTGCTGCCCCTGCTTTGGGCGGTTCCGGCCGCCGCCCAACCTGTCGCGCCCCGCCCGGCGGCCCGCCTTCGGGCGGCGCCAGTGGTCCGGCCGGCGGCTCCCGCGCCGGGCCGGGCCGGCGGCACGATCGAGGCGATCGCGGTGGAGGGGAACCAACGCATCGAGGCCGGCACCGTCCGCTCCTATATGCTGGTCCAGCCGGGCGATCCGTTCGATCCCGACCGGCTGGACCGCAGCCTCAAGACGCTCTACGCCACCGGCCTGTTCCAGGACGTGCGGCTCGACCGCCGGGGCAGCACGCTGGTTGTCCACGTGGTGGAAAACCCACTGGTCAACCGCGTCGTCTTCGAAGGCAACCACAAACTGGACGACGACCAGCTCCGCCCGGACGTGCAGATCAAGCCGCGCGCGGTGTACACGCCGGCGCTGGCCGAAACCGACCGCCGCCGCATCCTCGATCTCTATGCCCAGCACGGCTACTACGACGCCAGCGTGGTGCCGCAGCTCATTCGGCTGCCGCAGAACCGCGTGAACGTGGTCTATAAGATCAACGAGGGGCCCTCGACGCTGATCGCCAAAATCGCCTTCGTCGGCAACCGCAGGTTCAGCCAGGACCGGCTGTCGGAAGTGATCAACAGCCGGGAGGAACGCTGGTGGCGCTTCCTTTCGACCGCCGACGAATACAACCCGGAACGACTCGCCTACGACAAGGAACTGTTGCGCCGGTTCTACCTGAAGAACGGCTATACCGACTTCAAAGTGATCGACGCCTCGGCCGAGTTGTCGCCGGACCGCAAGGCGTTCTTCGTCACCTTCACGATCCATGAAGGCGAGCGCTACCGGGTCGCCAGCATCGTCATCAATTCGCAGCTCCGCAATTTGCCTGGGAACGCGCTGCGCGGCGACCTGAAACTGGAGGCGGGCGACTGGTACGACGGCGACGCGATCGGCCGCAGCGCCGACGCGATCGAGGACGACGTGCGCTCGCGCGGCTACGCTTTCGTCAACGTGCGGCCGCGGGTCGAACCGGACCGCAAGAACCACACCGTGGCGCTGACCTTCGACGTGGGCGAAGGGCCGCGGGTGTATATCGAGCGCATCAATATCGTCGGCAACACGCGCACTGAGGACAAGGTGATCCGCCGCGAGTTCACGCTCGCCGAGGGCGATCCGTTCAGTGCCCAGGCGATACGCAAAACCCGCGAGCGGCTGCACGACCTCGGCTATTTCGGCACAGTGGACATCACGCCAAGCCCTGGTTCGGCGCCGGACAAGGCGATCATCACCACCAAGGTGACGGAGAAGGCGACCGGCGAGCTGACCTTCGGCGGCGGCTACTCGACCGACGTTGGTCCGCTGCTGGATATCGGGCTGGGCGAGCGCAACCTTGTCGGTTCCGGCATTGCCGCCAACATCAACGGCGTGCTGGCGGTGAAGCGCACGTCGATCGATCTGTCGGTGACCAACCCGTATTTCCTCGACCGCAACCTGCTGGCCGGGGCCGACGTGTTCCTGATCCAGACATCCTATCTTGGCACCCAGCCGTATGACGAGCGGCGCGACGGATTTGCGTTGCGCCTGGGCTACAACTTCAACGACCATTTGCAGCAGGTCTGGTCCTACTCGCTGGTCGATCGGACGGTGTTCAACATCACCAGCACGGCGAGCGTGTTCATCGCCGACCAGGCCGGAACCACGTTGCTGTCGCAGGTCGGGCAGGTGCTGACGCTGGACTACCGCGATAGCAAGATCAATCCGCATCGCGGCTCGATCACCAGCCTGGGCACCGACTTTGCCGGCTTTGGCGGTGACGTCCACTATATCCGCTCCAGCGTCAACGAGGCGTATTACATTCCGTTCGACCGGCTCACCGGCAACAGCGACTGGGGCATCAAGCTGGCGGCCGGCACGGGCTACCTGTTCAACCTGGGCAAACAGGAGCAGATCATCGACCGGTTCTTCCTGGGCGGCGACAACCTGCGCGGCTTCGAGATCGGCGGCGCCGGCCCGCATGATGCGATATCCGGGGATCCGCTTGGCGGGCGCTTCATCTGGACCGGCACCGCCGAGCTGCGGTTTCCGTTGCCGGTTTCGCCGGATCTCGGCCTCTCCGGCCGGGCTTTCGTGGATGTCGGCGGGCTGAGCCAGGCCAGTTTCGTCAATCCCTGCATCGAGCCCAGCGGTGCCGCCAATCCCGGCGCGCCTTGCAAGATCAATGCCTCCTCCGCCCCGCGCCTGGGCGCCGGTGTCGGCATCTCCTGGCAAAGTTCCTTCGGGTTGATTAACATTGACCTGACGCCGTTCGTGATCAAGCAGCCCGGCGACCAGACTCAGATCTTCCGATTCGGCTTCGGTACGAGGTTCTAGTGAAAAAATCCTGCCTTTTCCTGGCGGGCGCCACCCTGGCGCTCACGCTTGTTGCGCAACCGCGTGCCGTTCTGGCGCAGGGCCAGCAGACTCCCGGCTGGTTCCTGCCCAACCAGCAGCACCCGGCGACGCCGGCCGGGCGTCCCGCCGCCGCGCGGGCCGAATCCGTCGTGCCGGCCGGCGAACCCGGCGCGCCGCCGCCGCAGGTCCAGGTGCAACTGCCGCCGGCTCCGGAGATTCCGCCCATTCCGAAGGGACCGCCGACCCCCGCGGCGATCGTCGGAATCGTCTCCATCCCCGATGCGCTGCGCGTCTCCACCGCCTATCAGGCGGCCGACAAGGTGTTCAACGCGCGGCACAAGAAGCTCGACGAGGACGCGCAGAAGGAGCAGGTGGCGCTGCGCAACCTAGGCCAGCAATTGGCGAACGAGCGGGCCAAGCTGACGCCGGAGCAGATCCGCCAGCGGGAGCGCGAACTGCAGGACCGCATCGCCGACTCGCGCCGCAAGTTCGGCGAGCGCAACCGCGTTATCCAGGAAGCCGGCCAGTACGTGATGGCGCAGATCAACCGGACGCTGGAGGAGGTCGTGCAGCAGGTGGCGCTGTCCCGCGGGATCAACGTCGTGCTGAACCGCGCGCAGGTGCTCGGCACGACGGAGGATTTCGACCTTACGCCACAGGTTGTCGCGGTGCTCAACAAGGTGCTGCCCTTGGTCGTGATTCCACCGGACGGGGTGTCGCCGGTGGGCATGGCAACGCCGAAATCCGAGCCGGGTGCGGCCAAGCCGGCCGTGGCGTCCAAGCCGGGGGCACCCGCCAGGGCAGTACCCGGCAAGGCTTCGGCCAGGCATTGATGACAGGGCCGCCTGGGACGGCCGATGGGTGTGGGCAATCCGGGACGGACGCCGGGTCAACCCATGCCTCCGGCGCTCGACCCGGCGGCATGGCTTGACGGTGCGGCCGAGATGACAGTGTAGAGCGCGACGGGAGGGCGTGCGTTGGACTGGCCGGAGATTGCAGGCGATCCACGCTTCTTCCAGCGCACCGGCCCGCATACGCTGGCGGCGGTGGCGGACGCGGCCGACGCCGCGGCGCCACCGCGCCGGCTCATGCTGTCGGGCGTCGCTCCGCTGCAGACCGCCGGCCCGGGCGAGGTGAGCTTCGTCAGCAACCGCAAGTACGTAACCGCGCTGGAGCAAACCGCCGCCGGCGCGGTGATCGTGCATCCCGATCTGGCCGCGCGCGTGCCGGCAACGGCGGTGCCGCTGGTTACCGACGAACCCTATGCCGCCTGGGCCCTGGTCGCCGCCCTGTTCCATCCGGAGCCGCCGGTCCACCCGGGCGCGCATCCCAGCGCGGTGGTCGCCGAGGACGCGGTGGTCGACCCATCGGCCGAGATTGGACCGCTCGCGGTGATCGGCCCCGGGGTGGCGATCGGCAAGCGGTGCCGCGTCGCGCCCCTGGCGGTGCTGGGACGTGGCGTCGTACTTGGGCCGGACTGCCGGATCGGCGCCCATGCCAGCATCTCCCATGCCCTGCTCGGAGCCCGGGTTTACGTCTATCCGGGCGCGCGGATCGGCCAGGAAGGCTTCGGCTTTGCCGCCACGCCGGATGGGTTCCGCAGCGTGCCGCAACTGGGCCGCGTGATCTTGCAGGATGACGTGGAGGTGGGGGCCAATGCCACGATCGATCGCGGATCGTTGCAGGACACGGTAATCGGTGCCGGCTCGCGTCTCGACAACCTGGTGCAGATCGGGCACAATGTGCATCTTGGGCTAGGCTGCGTCGTTGTTGCGCAAGTCGGCATTTCCGGATCCACGGTCCTCGGGGACCATGTCATGCTTGGCGGGCAGGCCGGGCTGGCTGGGCATCTGAGAATCGGTCGTAAGGCCAGGATTGGCGCGCAGGCCGGCGTGATGTCGGATGTCCCCGCCGGAGCGGACATGGCAGGCAGCCCAGCCCAGCCGGCGCGTGCGTTTTTTCGCGAGGTTGCCACGGTTCGCCGGCTGGTGCGTCAGGGCGCGAAACCGCCCGCCGAGGCGGGGAACCAGACGCGGCCGCGAACGGAGTCGCAGACGGATACGGACACAGGCTGAGCGGGATGGACGCGACCACACGGCAGGAGGACGGCACCGCGGACGCGGCCCCGGGCAGGGGCGGCGTGATCGCGCTGGTCGATATCGCCCGCATCATGCATGCGATTCCGCACCGCTATCCGTTTCTGCTGATCGACCGGGTGGTGGATCTTGTGCCGAACCGCTCGGCGACCGGCATCAAGAACGTGTCGGTCAACGAAAGCTTCTTCGCCGGACATTTTCCCAACCATCCGGTGATGCCGGGCGTGCTGATCATCGAAAGCATGGCACAGACCGCCGCGGTTCTGGTGGTGGAGACGCTGGGCCCCGAGGCGGCCGGCAAACTCGTGTATTTCATGTCGATCGAGGGCGCCAAGTTCCGCCGCCCGGTGGTGCCGGGAGACCAGTTGCGCATCCATGTCCGCAAGGAGCGCAACCGCGGCAATGTCTGGAAATTCAGCGCCACGGCAAAGGTTGACGGCGTATCGGTGGCCGAGGCCACCTATGCGGCGATGATCATGGACCGCGCCGCGCCGCCGTGACCCGCGCCCGCAACGCGGGAGGCCGGGATGCGAGAGCACCGAGGGTCAGGGCAACCAGGTCGCCCCGGGGGCAATCGGATGAGCAAGCAGCAGGCCAGGATTGTCCGCGGTGAGGTTGCCGGTGACCCTGCCACGCCGCGGCGGGCGGATCGGGGGGTGGTGCGGGAGGCTGCAAGCCGGAGGGCGCGAGGCAGTGCGGAGGCCCGCAACGGATCGCTTCCGGCGGCAGCCGCCGCGGTCGCCCTGCTGAGTAATGGAACCCGACCGCGTCCCTTTGATGCTCCCGATTTATCTTTGCAGGTGGCCGGTCAGACCAGCCAGTGTTCTTCAACAACAAATCGCGCGGAGAGGGAGTCGTCCAGGGTATCGGCTGCGTATTCCAGGTCCACAAGGCTATCATACCAGGTCTGAGTCACGGCGCCGGCGGTGACAGGCAGATGTGGAACGATGCTGTTCGGCGCGGCGCCTTGTTCTCGCACACTGTAATGGACCGGGCTCGAGGCGGGTGAAGAATCCTCGGGCCAGATCTCGATCAGGCTGAAGCGGCCCGCATTCGATCGGAGGTCGCCCGAGACGTCCGTGATGACCCGCGAGACGGCGCCGACGAATTGCCGTGAATCGATATTGCACGCGGCCATGTCCGGCGAGCGATACGCGCGGGTCCGATCCTGGTCGCTATCGAAATACAGGATCGGAAACCCATCGATAAGCATCGAACGGGCGGTCTCGTTCATCGCGGTGGAGGCGACGACGTGGCATTGCACGTAACGCCGCAGCCCGGGAAACCCACAGACCAGGGGACCATGGATATCGCGCCAGTGACGGCGGAACCGCGTCAGACTTATGGAGTCCTGGCGCCGCATAAGGCTGATCGCCGCAATCATCGTCCGGCCGCCGGTGTGGTCGGCGTGCCGCCCGTTTTCCGTTTAAGGATCGCCGCGTCCGAGGTGTGAACGGTCAGGGGATGGCCATCCATGGCATACTTGTTCATGCTTTTGTCCGCTTCCTTCGGCTAAGGCGTAATCACTTTCCAGCCCGGCCCCACAACCGGCGCGACGCGATGCGCGCGCCCTCGGCGGCGGCGGCGAGCTTCACCCAGACGATCTCCTCCGCCACGTATTCGCGGCCGGCGAACGTGCCAAAGCCGCAGTCCGTTCCGGCGATCACCCGCTCACGGTCGCCCACCGCGGACACCGCTTCCTCGATCCGCCGGGCGACAAGTTCCGGATGCTCGACAAAATTCGTGGTGGTATCGAGAACGCCGGGCATCAGCAGCATATGCGCGGGCAGGGGATTGGTGCGCAGGGCATCGTATTCATGCTGGTGCCGGGGGTTGGCAAACTCGATCGACAGTGCTCCGACATTGGCACGGTACAGCTCCGGCAGGATGGCTGCCATCGCGACGTCGTAGATATGCGGCCCGTCATTGTTACCCCAGCAGACATGCAGCCGGATGCGGTCGCGGGGAATGTCCTCGATGCCCAAATTGATCGCCGCGATATGCAGTTCGAGTTGGCGGAGAAACTCAGCGTCAGCCAGGCCGTCGAAAAACCGATGCCGCTCCATCGCCAGGTCGGGCGCGTCGATCTGCAGGATCAGGCCGGAATCGTGGATGGCCCGGTATTCGTTGGACAGCGCTTTCGCCAGGGCGACCAGATAGGCCTCGTGGCTGTCGTAATGCTGGTTGAGCATGGTCGTGGCAACGATCCCCGGCGATGGCGCCGTCATGAAACATTCCCTGAACTGGCCCCCCATGCGCTTGAGCCGCTCGGCGTCTTGCTTGATCGGTGCGCTGTTGACATACCGCACATCCGACAGCGCAGCCGGCGCGTTCATGGCGCGCGCCATGTGCGGAAAACGCGCTGCGGACTGCCGGACATAGCTGGGGAATTCAAGCTGGTCCCGTGCCGGTGGGCGCTTGGACTCGCCGCCGAAGCCGCACAGGCAGCGCGGCACATAGGTCTGAAAGCCAACGCGCGATTGTTCGCCGTCGTTGCCCACGTCAACACCGGCTTCGAGCTGTTTGCCGATCACATGCGCGGTTGCCGTTTCGACTTCGCGGGCGAGGTCGGCGGTGTCGATCGTCTGGCCGGCTTCCTGGCGGATCAGCAGGTCGGTCAGGTGTTCCGCACGCGGCAGACTGCCGACATGGCTGACCAGGATGCGGTCGGTGCTCATCAACATGGCGTTTCCCTGCTTCGTTGGACGGGGGAGATCATGCAGCAGGGGGTTGCGCGGGGGCAAACGGCTCGTGCCCGATGGGCTCGCCGGCTTCCCGCGCAGCGATCGAGCGTGTAAAATCGCCGTCCGGCGGGCGAAATCGCGGACGGGCGACGTCCGCCAATGGAGGATGCCATGGACGGTATGACACGCGTGGATCTGCAAGGCGTTGTGGCGCCGCTGAATTTTTTGGTGCCCATGGCGGAGAAGCCGTTCTCCTACAACTACGATCCGCCGCCGGGCGTGCCGGTCCGCAACGGGCAGATGATCGAACACAAGGTCACCGTCCGCGACGCTCGCCCGGTCAACGACGCGCTGTCGCTCGACCGTGAGGGCTTCGTCCTATTGCGCCACCCGTCCGCGGCGACCGATCTCTACGACGAGACGATCATCACCGCGGTCTATTACCCCGAGTGCGAGCGGCTGATGCAACAGGCGACCGGGGCCAGGCGGGTCGTCGCGTTCGACCATATCGTGCGCAATGCCGCCAAGGCCGCCGTCAAAGGCAGCGGTGTCAAACTGCCGGCCGGGCGGGTGCACAACGACTACACCGCCTGGTCGGCACCACAGCGCGTTCGCGACCTGATGGGCGACGAGGCCGAGGAACTGCTGAAGCACCGCTTCGCCATCAACAATGTCTGGCGGCCGATCGCCGGCCCGCTGCTGCGCTCGCCCCTGGCCCTGTGCGACGCCGAGACGCTGGAGGCCGAGAACCTTGTGGGGTCCGAGTTGCGCTATCCCGATCGCACCGGCGAGACCTACGCGATCACCTACAATCCGAACCAGCGCTGGTACTATTTTTCGAAGATGCAGCCTGACGAGGCGGTGCTGATCCGCTGCTTCGACTCAGCGCGCTCGGGCCCGGCGCGTTTCTCGGCGCACGGCGCGTTCGACGACCCGCAAACGCCCGCTGACGCGCCGCCGCGCGAGAGCATCGAGGTTCGGACGCTGGTGTTTTACTAGGTCCTCGACGCTTAGGTTTTGACGGGTTTCGGGGCGCGGCGGTCTGCCTGCCGGGCCGTCAGTCAGGGATTGATATCTTAAACGGATCGGTCTACTCATTCCTGGTCAACCGAAGGTCGCTATGGAGTACATACCAATTCGGGTCAGTGACCTCATCAGGCAGGTCAACCGAGACATCTACCTCCCGGCGATCCAGCGAGAGTTTGAGTGGGAGACCGACCGCATCGAGCGGCTATTTGACTCGATCATGGGAGACTTTCCCATCGGTTCTTTCCTATACTGGCGACTGGAGCCAGAGAACCGGGACCAGTGGCCGATCTACGAGTTCGTTCGGGATTTTGATGGCGAGTCCCCGCATAATGCGTTGGCGAACATGGCCGGCATCACTAAGGACAACACCCTCGTCTTGGATGGGCAGCAGAGAATCACGTCGCTGTTCGTCGGCCTGCGTGGCTCCTACCGCCATTTTTATTATCGTTGGCGGAAGACCAAGCTCTACCTGAATTTATTAAAACCACCAATTCCTAATGAAGATAACCCCGAAGAACTGACCTACGGTTTTGCCTTTCGAGAAAGCGCCATGCCGGACGGAGGAAAATCCCAGCTATGGTATTTGGCGGGACGGGTTTTGGATTTCCCTGATGATGCCGAGGATGCGAAGGCTGACATGAAGCTACAACTGGCTGCGCTGTCAGAAGGTCAACGGGAGAATGCGAACAGGCTGATCGGTCGCTTGCACAATCGCATCCATACCACGCTCGTCGGCAACTACTACGAAGAAAAGTCCCAAGACTACGAGAAGGTTTTGCAGGTATTCGTGCGAGCGAACTCTGCTGGTAAGGCCCTTGAGTACTCGGACATTCTGCTTGCCACGGCCACGGCAAAGTGGGAGACGCTGGACGCTCGCAGCGAAATCCACGACTTTACCGACTCGCTCAACGAGATCGGCAATGGATATAGTTTCGGTAAGGACTTCGTGCTGAAAGCGTGTCTGTACTTAAGCGAGAGCCTACCAATTCAGTATAAGGTAAAGAACTTTACCAAAATCAACCTTCGCACAATTGAAGGGAATTGGGAGAAGATCAAGCTGTCTCTTTCGACATCTGTGCGCTTAATGTCCCGCTTCGGATTCAATGCCAGAAATATCGTTGCTCCACTGGCGTTGCTGCCCATTGCCTTTTATCTCATGAAGCGTGGCAACTGGTCGTTCGATACTTCCTCGAAGGCCGAAGACGCCGATGCCCAGGTCGCTATCCGAAAGTGGTTCGTATTCTCGACTCTTAAGAACGCCTTCGGTGGCTCGTCCGATACCACACTGACCCGCCTGCGGGAGTTGTTGATTGCCTGTGGCCCGACAACGCAATTCCCTGTCGATACCCTCTATAGATCGCTGGGAATCGAGCCACAACTCAACGACGCTGAAATGGACCGCACGCTGGAGTATGGATACCAGCAGCGATACACGAACCTCGTACTCTCGCTGCTCTACTCTGACCGGGACTGGAAGGATGCCGTCTTCCATGAGGACCACATCTTCCCTCAGTCCGAGTTTCAGGTGAGGGCCATGAAGAAGCGTGGATACGACGATGCGAGGGTCCAATCGTATGTCTCGAAATTCAATGCCCTGCCCAATCTCGAATTGCTTACGGAGTCGGAGAACCTGTCGAAGAACGCCACCCCCTTTGATGAGTGGATTCAAACAAGGGACACGACCTTCCGCAAGCGGCACCTAATCCCCAACCTGCCCAGCTACGGGTTTGACTCGTTCGAGGAGTTTATCCAAGGCCGAACAGCTTTAATCAAGACAGCCTTGAAAGGGTTGTAGGAAGGACGGCGAAGTGCGCCGGAATCAGTGGGATGGGCCCCTGGGCGGATGGCCGCAATCCACTCGTGGCGGTCTTCCCGAAGGGGGCCGATCTTCCTGACCAAAACCGGGCGGTTGTCGCTTCGGGCGGCCAGGAAGAACGCTCCGGCAACCTGTCAAATCCCCTGTGCCGAGGTACTAGTATACTTCGCGGCATTGGACGCCAGACACTTGATCAGTCGTCTCCGCGGCCTCGACAGCGCTCTGTGAAATCGCGTGTCGAGGCCTCCGGAGACGATGGCACCATCCTCAGGCCGTCTTGGACTTGAGCTCGTCGAGCTGCATCCGTGCGCCGGCGATCATGCACGACACATCGGACGTCAGCATCACCATGTCGAAGCCGCGCTTCACCGCGCCCGCCGCGAACGCCGCACCGGCACAGTGCATGACGCACTTGATGCCGTGCTTATGCGCCGTCTCCCGGATCTTGTCGCAGGTCGCGAGATGCAGCGGATCAGGGTTATCGCCACGCGGGGCCAGACCCAGCGCAAACGACAGATCGGCCGGTCCGATATAGACGGCGTCGAGGCCGGGGGTGGCGCAGATGGCATCGAGGTTGGCGATGCCCTCCTTCGTCTCGATCATCGCCATAACGACGATCTCGTCGTTGGCCTTGGCCTGGTAGTCAGCGCCACCGTAATGCACGGCGCGGACGGGCCCCGACGAGCGCATGCCGACGGGCGGATAGCGGCACGCGGCCACCGCCTTCGCGGCCTCCTCGGCGCTATTGACCAGCGGCACGATGATGCACATCGCGCCAAGGTCCAGGGCCTTCATGATGGTCGCCGGCTCGTTCCAGGCAACCCGCACGACCGGAACGGTGTCGGTCTGCGAGATTGCCTGCAGCATCGGCAGCACGTCGCCCATTTCGGCGGTGCCGTGTTGCAGGTCAACGCACAGGGCATCGAAGCCCTGACGCGCCATGACCTCGGCCGTGAACCCGTGGGATACGGACAGCCAACCCAGCGTCGCGCATTGCCCGGCACGCCACATCTGCTTGATCTTGTTCGGTCGCATAGCCCCACCTCTGGCGTTGTTCATTGATCCCACGATCGGATTTGTCTCATTCAGACTGAAACCACCGCCTGAAGCAAGCACCACGCCCACCTGGCTACAAGCAAGTGGGTCTAGTATCCCGTTGTGATGTCGACTTCCTGCAACAGCCGCCCGCCCGCCTCGACGCTGCGGATATTCGCCGCGATCTCCGTCACGAGCTGAGCAACCGTCGGCCGCCGCGCCACGTGCGGCATGATGGTGACTTTGGGGTGCAGCCAGAGCGGGCTGGTTGGCGGTAGCGGCTCAGGCCACAGCGCGTCCAACGCGGCATATGACAACTGTCCCGAATCGAGCGCCTCGATCAGATCCTCCTCCACTACATGCTTGCCGCGCCCGACATTCACCAGCATCGCCCCGCGTGGCATCATGGCAAAAATGCGCGCGCAGAATATACCTTCGGTTTCCCGCGTCAGCGGCAACAGGCAGACCGCGATGTCGGTCTGCTGCAGAAATTCCTCCAGTTGGTCGGCACCATGATAGATCGGAACGTCACCTTCGTCCCTCGGATTGCGAACCCAGGCCGAAATCTTGAAACCAAGCAACTGCAACACGAGCGCGGGCGCCTTCGCCATCATGCCGAAGCCGAGGAATCCGACACGCCTTTGTTCGGGTCGCACAATCGTTGTGCGGCGCCACTCCCGGTTGGCCTGAGCCGCCTGATAGCCGGGCATGTCGCGATGAAAACGCAGAACATGCATGACGACGTATTCCGTCATCATCGGATCGCCGCCTGGCGGCTCGACTTTGCATAGCGGGACCTTCGGCAGCTTTGGATGTTGCACGAAGGACTCGACCCCGGCAGAGCGGCTGAACATGGCTTTCAAATTCGGAAACACAGGAAGGGCACCGAAATCTGGATGCATGAAGGCAAGATATTCGATGTCCGCCAGGTTTCCGGTATCAGGCCAAGTGCGGATCTCTAGATCGGGAAGCTGTTCCCCGAACGTGTCGCGCCATGCCGTGGCGTTGCCGATATGCTTGTCGAGATCAACGATAAGCAGCGCCATATCCGCCTCCCGAACTATTCGACCATTGTTGCAGCCGTCCGAGTGTGACGTGGCCGGTTCGTCGCGTTCGCATCACCACTTATAGACTTTCTGCAACGTTCCGCCCATCAGCGCCGCCTTGTCGCTCCCCGACAGGCGTTTGGTATCGCGGAACGGCACGACGCCCTGCTCATAGGTCAGCATGCCGATCGTCCGCGTCCAGTCGGTGCCCCACATGCAACGATCCAGCCCGAACGCATCGATCACCCGCAGCACTGGCTCCCAGATGTCGTCATACGGGAACGGTTGGTGCGACATCGTGCAGGCGCCGCTGATCTTCACCCTGACGTTCGCGTATTGCGCCAGTGCGAGCAGTTTCGGCAGATCAGCCCAGATGTCGGCGGGGACCGGCGGGCGAAAGGGTTGCAGCAAACCGAGATGGTCGATCACGATGACCGTGTCGGGGTGGCGCTGGATGTGCGGCAGGCCTTTGTCCAGGATGCCCCAGCAAAGCAAATTGACAGGCAAGCCATGTTTGGCGGCGGCGGCGAAAGCGCGATTCAGGCCGGGATGGTCGGCGTCCATCGGCAGGCCGTCGCGCATGCGGATGCGAATGCCGCGCGCGCCTGGCGTCGCCGCCCATTTCGCCACCACATCGTCAATCGCCGGATCGGTCGCATCGACCGGCGTCACGACCCGGAATTTGTCCGGATAGGTGTTGTAAACCTCGAGCGCGTAGCTCGGATCGTATTCATAGGCGCTGAACGACGACACCATGATCGCGCCGTCCACGCCGACACTGTTCATCGCAGCGACCATTTCCTCGCCCGTGGCGGAGTCGAGTCCGTGCGAGGGGCTGGCCCAGGGCCGGCCGGGATGATTTCGATCGAACGGATGGACCTGAACGTCGATGACCGGCATGGCCGTCCCCCTGCTTGTTCGACCCATTGTCCGTTATCGCGATCGGCTTGCCCAGAGCGGCGGACGCGGCGACGGGCGGGGCGTCAACGGGACCTGGTATGAATGCGGCTCAGTAATGCACCGTCCGCCCGGCTCCCCCGGTTGCCGCGACCAGCTCGCCGGAGACTGCCCAGCCCTTGTCCGAGGCCAGGAAGACCGCGACGAATGCGACCTCCGAGGCGTCCACCATGCGGCAGATCGCATTGCCGCGCGGCGAGTCGGGAGCGAAATCCTGCTGCTCCGCTTCTTCCGGTGACACGCCCAATTGCTTGGCCCGGGCAGCGAGCAAGCTCGGCGTGCGCTCGGTGCGGGTCGTTCCGGGATGGATGCAATTGACCGTGATGCCATGCCGGCCCATTTGCACCGCCAGCGTCTTCGTCATGTGCACGAGCGAGGCGTTGCGTGCCCCGCCGCTGAGATTGCCGGCGTTGCGGGCATTGGCACCGCTGATGTTGATGATGCGGCCCCAGCCCTCCTTCTTCATGAACGGGATGACAGCGCGGCAACAGCGCAGCGCCCCGACATACTTCACGTTGAAATCCTGTATCAGATCCTCATCGACGACCGTATCGATCGGCCCGGTCGCGGAAGCCGAACCGCCTGGCGATGACCCGCTGTTGACCAGGATGTGCAGGCCGCCCAGTTGCCGTGCCGCCTCGCCGACCATGCGGTCCACCTGTTCCTTGCTGGTGACATCGGCCGCGAGGGGAAGGATGCGCCGATTCGTTTCGGCTCCCAGCTCCCGTGCCGTCGCATCGAGAGCCTCCTTGTTGCGCGCCACGATCGCCACATCGACGCCCTCGCGCGCCAATTCCCGCGCGATGGCTTTGCCGATTCCTCGGCTGCCGCCGGTCACGATCGCATGCTTGCCTTGCAATCCCAGGTCCATTTCCTTCTCTCCCCTTGGCGGCATGACCGCGATTTCATTGCTTCGGTGCTCATTGTTCTGGCCGAGGGACCCTGGCACCGACGCTCTAAGCCGGCAGCCTGACCGTTCCATCGGCTTCCCGCTCCAGCGGTGCCACCGCTAGCACGGCCTCGACCGGCAAGCGCCCATAGATGTGCGGGAACAGCTCTCCGCCGCGCGCGGGCTCCCAGCGCACGCTGTCATCAAGCCGCGACAGGTCCACGGCGACCAGCATCAGCCCCTCCACCAAGCCGAAGTGCCTGTTCAGTGTCGCGGCAAGCTGGGAACCGCACGACAGGTGGATGTAGCCATCTTGCATATCCGCCGGCGATCCACAGAACACGCCGTCACGCCGCATCTGCTGGTGCTCCGCTTCCGACATGACCTTGTAAACGATCCGATCCGGCATGGTTCCTCACGCGCTTCCCGCCCGCATGCGCCGACCAGCTTGACCCACTATCCCGCAACACTCAACGTCCGCGCCAGGAGGAGCCGCCGATGCGTAACAGCCATATCGACATTCACCCGGCGTCTCAATGTCGCCCTGCTTTAATTTCCACCCAAGGTCCCAAAGCCGCGATCCAGGTTTAGCCGAGCTGCACCATCGTTAGAGAAACTATCTCGGGCATCCGTAAGATCCGGGAGAGCTGCCAGATGAACGCACGGCCGCTTCGGGCCGACAGGTGAACCGCCACCCGGCCCACCCCCGATTTTCCTTGCAATGCAAGGAAATATAGCCTATGTTGGGAAAATGAGTAACGCATCCCAGCCCGACCCACCCCTCGACCTCCTCCTCCCCAGGCACGCCTACTACCAACTCATCCACACCCTCAACGCCACCCTGCCGCCGCCCGTCGCCGACACCCCCGATTCCCTGCTCGCCCGCAACGACGCCGCCATCGACGCGGTGGCCGCCATGCTGCCGACCAACGCCAACGAGGCCGGCTTCGCCGCCCAGTGCGTCGCCGCCCGCGCCCAGGCCGAGGACATCATGCGCCTGCTCCGCGTCCACGCGGACGACCTCACGGTCGTCATGAAGCTCAACGCCCAGTACGTCGCCATGGCGCGGACCTCGCGCGCCGCCCATGGGCACGTGCTGCGCGCGCAGGCGGTGCGGCACAAGCGTGAGGCCAACAGCGCCACTCTCACCGGCGATGGGTGGACGCAGCACATCGCCATTCGCACGATGCAGGACGCGCTGCGGGCGGGCCTGGTGCCGGCCGCACCGGCCGCCGAGCCATCGGCACCGGCCATCGCGGAACCCCCGACGCCCGTCCCCCAACCCACGCCGGCCACCGCAGCGCAACCGGCCCCCATCCCGGCTCCTGCGCTGCCACCGGCAGCCGCCGAACCGCTTCCGCGCCCGCCCGACCCAGTCGCCCCGGACCCGCCGCCGCCCGACGCCGCATCCCTGCCGGCCCGCACAACCGCCACCCCACCGCACCAGCCCCGCCGCATCGCGGTGCCGGCGGAACCCGACGACCCGCCGCGCGACCTGGCCTTCGACGCCGACCGCTACGCCGTCATCTATCCCCGTCGCGCCCGCGACATCCGGCGCCATGGCGGGCTGCCCCCCGATTGCAGCTTCGGACCGCCCGACGACGATCTCGTCCATGCCATCGTCACCGGCGCCAGCCCCGCCCTGCGCGCCCTCGACGACACCCACGCCGCCGCGGATTAAGACCGGGTCCGCGCCAACCGGGCCCGTGCGGCATGCGCCAGCCCGCGGCTTTCAGCACGGGATGAACCCGGGCGCCACGCGCGGCCACAAAAGCCCGGGCGCATCCTCCAGTGTGCCATGCCCCGGCAGAACAGCCCGTTCGGCCGATCCCCCGCACGCTGTGCACGCACGATTCCTGTGGTCCCCCGCCGGTTCTCCGTGCTGACATCCTCGCGGTGCCGCGACACGCCACAGGCGGCCGGACGCACCCGCGAACCCGGTCGCGTGCCACCCGAGCCCGCCTCTCACCCCGCGCGTCACCGTCTCGCATGCCGCGAAACGAGACGCCCATGGGACGCACCGAGCCCCCGGCCGCGCCAGAGCCTGCCCGACCGTTTCTCAGCCGCCGCGCCGCTATCTCGTACACCGCGAAACGAGACGCCAGCGAGACGCCGCCCCCCCATGGCATGCCGCCGACCCGCCCGGCTGATCCCACCGCCGAGGGTGGCCATTTCCCCCTCCACCCGGTAGTCTGTCCCGCATGCCGGAGCACCGCCCGTTCTGGAAAACCAAGCGGCTGGAGGAGATGACCGACGCCGAGTGGGAATCGCTCTGCGACGGTTGTGGCCGCTGCTGCCTGCACAAGCTGCGCGACGACACCACCGACGCACTGTCCTTCACCAATGTCGCCTGCCGCTTGCTCGACCTGCACACCTGCCAGTGCGGCGATTACACCAACCGCCGCCGGCGGGTGCCGGACTGCGTCCGCCTGACCCCCGCGGAAGTGCGGGAGATCGACTGGCTGCCGCCGTCCTGCGCCTATCGCCGGGTCGCCGACGGCAAGGACCTTGCCTGGTGGCACCCGCTGGTATCCGGCGACCCGGACACCGTTCACCAGGCCGGCGTCTCGGTGCGCGGCCGGGCCGTCAGCGAGCGCCGCGCCGGGCCGTTCGAACATCACCTCGCCGAGTGGCCCGGCCGCGCGCCGCGGCCCCGGCGTCCGCTGAAGGAGACCTCATCATGATGCAGAATGCGCTGTTCGGCGGCGTCAACGCCGCAGTGCTGACCCCGATGAACGCCGACCTCTCGGTCGATCTCGACCGCATGGCGGCGCACTGCCGCTGGTTGCTCGCGCATGGCTGCAACGGCCTCGCGGTGATGGGCACCACCGGCGAGGCCAACAGCCTGGGCATCAGCGAGCGCATCGCCGTGCTGGAGGGCCTCGCCGCGCGCGGCATCCCGGGGGCAAAAATGCTGCCCGGCACCGGCACCACGGCCATCACCGACACCGTGACGCTGACCCGCAAGGCCGCCGAACTGGGTTGCCGAGGCGCCCTGCTGCTGCCGCCGTTCTACTACAAAAACCCGTCCGACGACGGTCTGCTCGCCTATTTCGGCGAGGTGATCCAGCGCGTCGGCGGCGACATCAAGCTGTACCTTTACAATTTCCCGCAGCAATCCGCGATCCCATTCAGCGTGGACTTCATCGCCCGGCTGCTGGCCGCGCACCCCGGCAAGGTGAAGGGCATCAAGGATTCCAGCGGCAACTACGAAAACGGCCTGGCCTACGTGCGGAACTTCGCCTCCGCCGGCTTCGAAGTCTATGCCGGCGACGACACCCTCCTCTATCCGCTGCTGCAGCAGGGCGCCGCCGGCTGCATCACCGCCGCCGCCAACGTGAATTGCGCCATCGCCGCCCAGGTCTATACCGCCTGGAACACTTCGGCCGGCGCGGCGCTGCACGCAACGCTGAGCGCCACCCGCAAGGCAGTGACCGCGGTGCCGCTGATCCCCGGGTTGAAGGCGCTGGTGGCGCGCAACACCAGCGACCCACGCTGGCTCAACATCCGCCCGCCGCACCTGAAGCTGACCGAGGCGCAGCAGCAGGCGCTGTTCACCGCGTTCGACGCCTGCGGCGTGGAGCTGGCCAAGGCGGCGTAGCGCGGTCGGCACCCTCTCCCGCGCTGCACGCGGGAGCGGTTTTGGTACGGCAGTATCGCTTCGGCAGGACGCCGCGCCGATGGACCGGCGGCCACGCCGTCGCAACACGACGCAGCCGGATGCACGCGACGGAAATCCGGTGCCGTCGCGCTCCGGCACGGGCATTTGACTCACCCTTACCCGCCGGTAGATTGACCGGTGCTGGCGTTGCGCCCCGCGACTGGCCGGACCTGTCGCGCCCGGCACCAGCCCGGTGCCGCCGGATCGGTATCGCACGACAATGCGCCGACCGACGTGCAGGACAGGAGCCGAACCATGAGCACCACCGCGCAACTCTGCGATCGGATCGTCGCCACCACCTACGACTCGCTGACGCCGGAAGCGATCGCCGCGGCGCGCTTCCTGGTGCTGGACGGCATCGCCATCGCGCTCGCCGGTACGCAAGAAGAGGCGGTGCAAATCCTCGCCGCGCATTACCGGGGAATGGAAGCGCGCGGCGACGCGACCGTGCTGGGCCTGGGCTTCCACACCGCCCCGACGCTCGCCGCGGCGCTGAACGGCGCGGCGATGCACGTGCTGGACTTCGAGCCGATGTGGACGCCATCCAACCACGCGCTGTCCACCACGCTGCCGGCGATTCTCGCATTGGCGGAGACGCGGCCAGTCAATGGCCGCGATCTCATCACCGCGCTGGTGAAGGGCATCGAGATCCAGGGTTGGATTCGTCATGCCGGCCATGTCTATGAAACCGGCGGTGTGCATTTCCATCCGCCCGGCCTGGTCGGACCAATGGGATCCGCGGTCGCCGCCGGCCACGTGCTGCGACTCGATGCGCAGCAGATGGCCTATGCGCTCGGCATTGCCTCCTCACGCTGCGGCACCATGGCGGCGAATATCGGCACCATGACCAAGTGCACGCATTGCGGCCAGGCGGCGATGCTGGGATTGGAATCGGCGATGCTGGCCGCGCGCGGCTTCACCGCCAATCCCGAGCCGTTCGAGGCGTTCAACGGCTACGGCAAGATGATGTTCGGCGATTCGTTCGTCGCGGCGGACCTGCTGAATTTCGGACCGCCCTACCGCATCGTGCGGCCGGGTTATGCGGTGAAGATGTTCCCCAGCCAGTTCGGCACGCATTTCGCCATCACCGCCGGTCTGACGCTGCACCCGCAAATCCCCGATCCGGCCGCCATCCGCGCGGTGACGCTCACCGCGCCGGTGATGCAATACGTCAACCGGCCGCATCCCGATACCGGACTCGCGGGCAAATTCAGCCTGCAATACACCTTCGCCACCGCGTTGTTGCGCGGCGCGGTGAAGATCGACAGCTTCGCCGACGAACGCGTGCGCGACTCCGACGTTGTCGCCTTGCTCGACAAGATCACGATCGACCTGTCGCCGGACATTCCGGCACGCTTCGACAAGATGCATGTCGAGGCACGCGTGACCCTGGCGGACGGTCGGGTGCTGCACACGCGCTGCAACGGGCCGCGCGGCATCTGGGGCACGCCGCCGATCAGCGACGACGAGCATCTGGTCAAGGTGCGCGACTGCCTGTCGCGCCGGCTGCCACCGGCAACAGCCGATGCGCTGATCGCGCTGGCGCGCCAGGTGGAGACGCTCGACGCCGCCGGGGTGATCCGCCTGCTGCAACTCGCCGCTTGAAAGGACGCGCTCATGACGCTTGCCGGACAAATCGCCGAACGCATCCATGCCCTGCGCTTCGAGGCCGTCACGCCGACGGCGCTGGCGTGGACCGGCATGGCGTTCATCGACACGGTCGGCGTGGCGCTGGCCGGAATCGTGGAGGAAGCGCCGCGCATCCTGCTGCGCCTGCCCGGCGTGGCCGGTCCCGGCCCATGCCTGATCTTCGGCACCAGCCAACGCACCGGCCCGCTGGACGCGACGCTGCTCAACGGCACCGCGTCGCACGCGCTGGATTTTGACGACGTGTCCGGGGTGATGGGTGGGCATCCCTCGGCCATGCTGGTCGCGCCATTGCTCGCGCTGGGCGAGATGCTGGGCAGCAACGGGCGCGACCTCGCGCTGGCCTATGTGGTGGGATACGAGGCGGAATGCCGCATCGCGCGCGGGGTGCATTTCCACCACTACGACAAGGGTTGGCATCCGACCGCGACGCTGGGAATATTCGGCACCGTCGCCGCCGCGGCGCGGCTGCTGCATCTGTCGGTCGCTCAGACCGCGGTGGCGCTGGGTCTCGCGGCGTCGCTCGCGTCCGGCCTGAAGGCGAGTTTCGGCACGATGACCAAGCCGCTGCATGTCGGACACGGCGCGCGCAACGGCCTGTTCGCCGCGCTGCTGGCGCGCGAGGGGTTCACCGCCAATCCCGGCGCGTTCGAGCACAAGCAGGGGTTTCTCGACGTGTTCAACGGCCCCGGCACCTATGACACGACGCGCATGCTGGCCGACTGGTACGCGCCGTTCGAATGCGACGGCGGTGGCGAGCCGAGCCTGAAACCGTACCCCTGCTGCGGCTCGACGCATGCGTCGATCAACCGCATGATCGACCTGGCGCGCACGCACGACCTGACGCCGGCGCAGGTGGCGAAGATCGAAATCCTGCCGCACGGTCGGCGCCTGCCGCACACCGACAATCCCGATCCGCGCACGCCGCTCGGTGCCAAGTTCAGCATCCAGTATTGCGTCGCGCGCGCGTTGGCGGATCGCGCGGTGAAGCTGGAGCATTTCGAGGCCGACGCACCGTTCGACCCGACGGTGCGCGCGCTGATGGCGCGCACGGAAGCGCGGGCGCACCCGGACATGGCGGACGATTCGCCGCTGCAATGGGGCGCCGAGATCGCCGTTACCACGCGGGACGGCCGGCGCTTCGCTTCGCGGCTGGATGATTTCGAGCGGCTCGGGCCGGGCGCGCGCCCTATGACGCGCGAGGAGTTGTGGGAGAAGTTCTCCGACTGCGCGCAGCGTGCGTTGCCGCGTCCGCAAATCGCGCCCCTGTTCGAGCAATTGGCGCGGATCGTGGAGGTGGAGAACGTCGCAGAGCTGACGCGGCTGATGGAGGTGCTCGCAGCGACGCGGCCGGCGCAGGCCGCGTGAAACGGCAACGGGAGAAACCGCATGACCGCTGACGAACGCCTCGCCGCGCTGGGGCTGACCCTGTCGGCACCGCCGAAGCCGGCCGGCAATTACGTGCCGTTCCGGCTCGCCGGGAGTCTGCTGTTCCTGTCTGGAGTTGGGCCGCGCCGCGTGGACGGGACGATGATCACCGGCAAGGTGGGCGCCGATGTCACGCTGGCGCAGGCGCAGGAGGCGGCAATGCTTTGCGGGCTCAATCTGCTCACCAACATGGTCTCCGCCGTTGGCACGCTGGATCGCATCGATACGGTGTTGAAGATGCTCGGCTTGGTCAACGCGGTGCCGGATTTTACCCGGCATCCCCAGGTGATCGACGGCTGTACCGATCTGTTCGTCGCGGTGTTCGGCGACAACGGCAGGCCTGCGCGCTCCGCCGTCGGCATGGGAAGTCTGCCGTTCAACATCTCGGTGGAGATTGAGGCGGTCGTGCTGGTGAAGGGGTAGCTCCCGGCACACCTCCCCCGCGCAAAAAGCGGTAGAGGTGTCCCTTATACCAACCGTCGCAACGGCCGACTCATCTCGGGGGGCTAGGAATCGGTCGCGGACTTCGCTTCCCTGTGTCGGCCGATTGGTCGGCGGGGACGGAGGCGTGAGATGGGGACTGCGGTTGAGGTCACTCGGACGGATC
>DATLQW010000062.1:0-2188 GCA_035535035.1 Acetobacteraceae bacterium | reverse complement strand
GATATGATGGGCAACGAATCCGGGAGTCAGGTGCAGACCGTCCACGAATTTCGGCCGGCCGTGGTCGTAGAACGCCGAGCAGACCGGCCCTGATCCGCAGACATCCGGCAGCGGGTTCAGTGTCTTCGCTCCGGTTGTCGCAGCGATCATCCGCAGCTTGTCATTGATCTCCGCGCCGGCCTGCGCCAGCTCCGCCGTCGTGACGCCCTTGACCACGTTGCGATCGACCGTGAACCCGGTGAGCGAACGCGTGATCATCGACACCGGGCTGAACCGCAACGAAGCGGTTGGCACCAGCACCAGATAGACTTGGTGATGGGTGTCCACCAGATGCCTGACCTCGTCCTCGAGGTTGGCATAGAAGGCAGCGACTCCCGCCGCAGTCGCCAGGCCGCGGCGGACGCCGCCGCGGACCACACCGATATCGGGGCCCTGATAGCCACCCCAGCGCGCACCGATGACGATTGTGCGGATGTGCCGGGAGGCGATGAGCGATGCCGCCACCGCCGGGAGCTGGTTGCAGAAAGCGAATGCGCCAGTACGCACGACGCTCGGCACCGGCGGGCAGCTTGCCCCGGCGGCGAAATACACCGTCTTCGTCAGCCGGCCCTGGTCGAGGAGTGCCTGCACGCGCGGACCATATTGGTAAATTACGCTGTCGCCCGTGAACAGCACCGCACCCGCGCCCGCGCCGATTCGCGACACGACGATCCCGTCGATCTTGCGCGTGCGCATGGCGCGCGTCGGCTTGAAGACTCCCGCGCCGATGGCGGCGTTGATCTTCGCGACACTCAAGGTCGGCAGCGGGGGAAAGCGGGCGGGAAAGCCCCGTGCGCGCCAGATCGTGAGACCGGATGCTCCGATGGCGGCTATGCAGGCCATCAGGATCAGCGTGTTGCGGCGGCGGCGGTGTCCGAAACGCAGCGGACGTTCGACGAAGCGCTGGGTCAGCCAGGCCAGCGCGACGCTGACCACAATCAGGATGGCCACCAGCAGGGGTTTGAGGGGGCGGCCAAGTTCGATGATATAGGCGAACGAGAGCAGCGGCCAGTGCCAGAGATACAGTGGGTAGCTGATCAGGCCGATGAAGACCGCGGGCCGATTGGCCAGGAGCGATCGGTTGACGCGCGCCGTCGGCCCAGCGGCAATCAGCGCCAAAGCACCAGCCACCGGCACCAATGCCAGTGCGCCCGGGAACGCCATGGTCCGTTTGATGAGCAGCGCGCCGCCGAGGATCAGTCCTAACCCCAGCTGGGCGGCGATATCGGCGTACCGGACTGGCCCAATCGTCCGGTCGCGCCAGTGGGCGGCGCACATGACGGGGCGGTCAAGGGTCGTGAAGGCCAGGATCGCCCCGGCGTCAAGTTCCCACAGGCGGGTCAGGGGAGAATAGAAATCCTCGGTCTCCGAATGGCCGAGGATCGCCAGGCTGATGGCGAGCGAGGCGCCGCCGGCGATCAGGAGCGGAACCAGACCTCGGCGGCGGCGGTAGAGCAGCCACAGCGCAAGCGGCCAGACGATGTAAAACTGCTCCTCGACCCCAAGCGACCACAGATGCAGCAACGGCTTGGCGACCGCGGCCCGATCGAAATAGCCGGCTTCATGCCAGAGCACGAGGTTCGAGACAAAGGCGGCGGCACCGGCGACATCCTGGCCGAGCAGCGCAAGTTCGCGTGGCAGCAGGATCACGAAGCCGTAGGCAAGGCAGCATGGCAGGACGACGCACAGCGCCGGAAAGATGCGGCGGATCCGGCGGCCGTAGAAATCCCCGAAGGTGAACCGCCCGGCCTCGATCCGGCGCAGGATGTTGGCCGATATCAGAAAGCCGGAGATTACGAAGAAGACGTCTACGCCGATGAAGCCACCGGGCAAGGCGGTTGGGAATCCATGATAGAGAATGACGACGGCTACCGCGAGTGCGCGTAGGCCGTCGATATCGGGCCGGTAGCCAATCTCGTCGTGCGGGGACTGTCGATCTTTTGCTGTACCGAAACGTTGCGTCACGCGCCCCGCTTTCCTCTGAACGATGGTGTCGTCGTTCCGGCGGGGACTTGCAGTCGGGTGGGAACAACGACACCGCAATAGACCCCACCCGGCCGCGCCAAGCAATAGGCGCGCGGACCCCAGTTCTCCTTCAGCGCCAGCAGGTCGTCGCCGCCACGATCAATGACTTTTTGCGCGATCTTGG
>DATLQW010000061.1:0-19875 GCA_035535035.1 Acetobacteraceae bacterium | reverse complement strand
TGGTGAGTGGATCGTGCATCATGGCGGGAGGGATACGGAGCGGTCTTTCGTGGCGGGTTGCGTCGTGCGCAGGGCGTGTAGCATGGCGGGGGGTGTGTGTCAATGGGAATAACTGGATATGTCAGAGATACGCACACGCGCCAGGGATGTGGCGAGGCTCGCCCGGTGGATTGGCCTGGTGGATCGGTCCGTGCGGCGGCCTGGCGGATTGGTCCGGTGAAGTGGCCCGGTGGATCGGTTCGTGCGGCGGCCCGGTGGAGTGGCCCGGGCAGATCGGGCGGTTTCCACAGGCGCTGCCGGCGTTGCCGGAGCGAGCGGTTCAGAGATCGACCGCACAATCAATGACGGGCAGCAGTAGGCGCCGGCGATCAGGCGGAGCAATGTCGTCCGGGAGAAGCGGCGCGGCAGTTCGCGCCATGGTTCGCCGCCGGCATCGGCAGATCGCGCCGGGACAACCACGCGTCCCGGCGGCCAACCGATTACAACCGCTCGAACTTCACGACCCGCCGTACGCGGCCCCACGCGCCCGGCTGCACGACGTAGATATCGCCACGCGAATCGCCCCAGATTCCGTGGACCGACCGATGGATCGGATCGCCCCAACGCGCCAGCCGCTCGCCATCGAGCGTCAGAACGCTGACCATGCCACCGTTGTGCTCGGGGATATACACCACGTCGTCGGCATCGACGTAGAAGAACGCGGGACCGATCAGCCCGGTCGGCCAGATCTCGAGCAACCGACCGTCCAGATCGAAGACCTGCACACGATCGTTCTCGCGATCGGCGACCAGCAGCCGGCCCCGCCGATCGACCCACACGCCATGCGGCAGGTTGAACTGTCCCGGCGCTTTGCCCGGCTCGCCCCACGAGAACAGATACTCGCCGTCCGCCGAGAATTTATGCACCCGCGCATTGCCGTAGCCGTCGCTCATGAACATCGTGCCGTCCGCCGCGAAAGCGATGTCCGTCGGCAGGTTGAACGGCCTGCCGCCATGCGTCACCTGCTTCCACGCCATCGAGCTGAAATCGTCGTCCGGCACGCCGGTATCGGAGCGGTGTCCCTTGACGCCGATGGTCCGCAGCAACTGGCCGTCGGCGGTGAATTTCATGAACTGCTGATGATGCTCGTCGGTCAGCCAGGCGAAACCTTGTGCATCGAAACGGATCGCGTGCGGAAACCGGAACAGCCCCGCGCCCCAGGACGACAGAAAATTGCCATCCCGGTCGAACACCACAACGGGGTGCTCGGCGACCCGATTGAAGCAGTACACCCGATCCTGCGGTCCCACCGCCACCGCGGCCGGCTTCATGTCCACGCCCGCGGGCGGTCGCGCCCAATCCTCGTGCACCCTGTAGGTGTACTTCCCGCTGCCAACGGTCGGTTCCATCGCAATCCTCCCTGTGTCGGCTCGACGGCCCCGGCCGGCGTCTCGACGTGTTCGACATGCCGCGACACCGGATTGAGCAATGGGTGGTTGGTGCCTGTGGCCAGGACTTTTCCGGCGGCGCGTGCACCGGTTCCGACGAGCCGTGCATCCCCGCACCTGTCGGCCCCGACCGGTTCGTGATACACGCCGGTGAACCGGCGGTGCAACTCCGCGCGTCCCGCCGGTTGCAAAGCCGCGCCCGCACCGCCGGCCCTTCATCAAGCGAAATCCGCCTTTGCGCATCCCCGGACCGGGCCGCCCCACGGCCCCGGCGACCGCCACTGGTTTGGCGGCGCCCACTTGAATACTGACCGGCCAACCGGTAAGTTATGTCCATGGCCACTGACACCCCGACCCCACCCCGGCGCCGTGCCCGCCGCAAGGAAGCCCGACCCGGCGAGATCGTCGAGGCCGCCCTGCGCCTGTTCGCCGACCGTGGCTTCGCCGCCACCAAGCTGGAGGACGTCGCCGCCGCCGCCGGAATCGGCAAAGGCACGATCTACCTCTACTTCCCGACCAAGGAGGACCTGTTCCGCGCCGTGGTCCGCCAGGCGGTGCTGCCCAACCTGGAAGCCGCCGCCGCCCTGCTGGAAGACCCCGGCCGCCCCGCCGCCGACATCCTGCGCGCCATCGCCGAGCGTTTTCTGCTCTTGCTGGACACCGACCTGACCGCCATCCCCAAGCTGGTCGTCGCCGAGTCCGGCAATTTTCCCGCCATCGCCCGGTTCTACGCCGAGGAGGTCGTGCTCAAGGGCATGGCGCTGATCCGCGGCGTACTGGCCCGCGGCGTCGAACGGGGAGAATTTCGTCCCGTTGATCTCGACAGCGCGCTGCCGCTGTTCTCGGCACCGCTGCTGCTGCTGTTGCTGTGGAAGCACTCGCTGGGCCGCCACACCGAGATCCAGTTCAACGCCCGCACGGTGGTCGCGACGCATCTCGACGTCCTGCTGCGCGGCCTGGCCGCGGACCCGCGCCCATGAAGCGGCTGCTGATCGTCGGGGCGGTGCTTGCCGCCCTGGCACTGGGCGGCGGCCTCTGGTGGCAAAACCACCACGCGCCGGCGCCCGGCTGGCAGGGCTACGTCGATGCCGACTATCTGCGCGTCGGCCCCACGCTGGGCGGGCAATTGGTGAGCCTCGCGGTGCATCGCGGCGCGCAGGTCGCGGCCGGGGCGCCGCTGTTCGCGCAGGACGATGCCGACGACCGGGCCGCGCGCGACCAGGCCGCTGCCACGCTGGCCGAGGCGCAAGACCGGCTGACCAACCTGGAAAAGGCCGGCCGGGAAACCGAGATCGTCCAGGCGCAGGCCGACCTCGCCGACATGCGCGCCACCAGGGATCGCATCGCCAAGGACCTGGGCCGCAACCGGCAATTGCTGCGCAGCGGCGCCGCCACCCGGCAGACCGTCGATCAGCAGCAGGCCGACCTGGACTCCGCCGTCGCCCACGTGAAGGCGTCCGAGGCGAAACTGGCGCAGATCCAGGCGTCCACCGGCCGGCAATACGAGATCGCGGCGCAGCGCGCGGTGGTCGCCCAGCAGCGCGCAGCCCTGGCGCAGGCGGAGTGGCGGCTGGCGCAGCGCCACGTCACCGCGCCAGCCGCGGCGCTCGTCGCCGACACCTACGCGTTGCCGGGTGAGGTGGCGGAAGCCGGTACTCCGGTGGTGGAACTGCTGCCGCCGGGCAACATCCTTGTCCGGTTCTTCGTGCCGGAAACCGCCCTGGCCACCATCCATGCCGGCGAGCGCGTGGCGATCGGCTGCGACAGTTGTGCCGCCAACCTGACTGCCCGCATCTCTTTCATCGCGCCGCAGCCGGAATACACCCCGCCGGTGATCTACAGCGAGGCGGCACGGGAAAAGCTGGTCTATCTGGTCGAGGCCCGTCCCAATCCGACCCAGGCGGCGACGCTGAAACCGGGCCAGCCGGTCGGCGTGCGGGTGGCGCCATGACCGTGCTGGCGATCGACGTGCACGGCCTGGCCAAGAGTTTCGGCGCGGTAAAGGTGGTGGATGGCCTGTCCATGCAGGTGCCGGAGGGCGAGATCTGCGGCTTCCTGGGCGGCAACGGCAGCGGCAAGACGACCACCATCCGCATGCTGTGCGGCCTGCTGCGCCCGGATGCCGGCGGCGGCACCTGCCTCGGCTTCGACCTGCTGCGCGAGCCGATGCGCATCCGCCAGCAGATCGGCTACATGACGCAGCGCTTCAGCTTCTACGACGACCTGACGGTGGCGGAGAACCTGGAGTTTGTCGCCCGGCTGTATCAATTGCCCGACCGCGACCGCGCCGTGGCCGAGGTGCTGCAACGGATGGAAATGGTACCGCGCGCCGGGCAGTTGGCACGCGAACTGTCGGGCGGCTGGAAGCAGCGTTTGGCGCTCGCCGCCTGCGTGCTGCACCGGCCCCGCCTGCTGCTGCTGGACGAGCCGACCGCCGGCGTGGATGCGCGGGCCCGTCGCGAGTTCTGGGACCTGATCCACGAGATGTCGTCCGACGGGATGACCGTGCTGGTGTCCACCCACTACATGGACGAAGCCGAACGCTGCAAACGCGTGGTGTATCTCGCCGGCGGACGGCTTGTCGTGCAGGGCACGGCGGCGGAGGTGGTGCGTGAGGCGGGCCTCACGGTGTTCCAGGCCACCGGCCCCCGCATCGAGGCGACGGCGCGCGGGCTGCGCCATTCGGCGGGGGTGGAGACCGCCGCGGTCTTCGGCGACGCGCTGCGTGTCGCCGGCAAGGACCGTGGGGCGCTGCGCGCGGCGATCGATTCTCTGCCGGAGCCGGCGCTGGCCTGGCAGGAGGTACCACCGCGGCTGGACGACGTGTTCATCCACCTGCTGACCGAGCAGGAGGCGGGGTGATGGGGCGGCTGCCATGACGGGATTCTCCCTCGCCCGCTTTATCGCCATGCTGCGCAAGGAATGGCTGCAGATGCGGCGCGATCCGCTGACCATCGGGCTGGTCGTCATGCTGCCGCTGCTGCAACTGTTTCTGTTCGGTTTTGCGATCAATACCAACCCGCACGACCTGCCGACCGGCGTGCTGTCGGCGGACCACTCGCCCTATGAGCGCACGCTGACCACAGCGCTGCAAAACACCGGCTATTTCGACATCCGGACGTTCACCACCGAGCGGCAGGCCAACGCGGCGTTGGCCGATGGCGACGTGTTGTTCGTGCTGGAAATCCCGCCGGACTTCGCACGTTCGGTGGACCGGGGCGAGCACCCGTCGGTGCTGCTGGATGCCGATGCCACCGATCCGGTGGCGATCGGCAACGCCACCGCGGCGGTCGCGGCGCTGAACGCCAACGTATTGGCCCGCGATTTGCCGCCCAACATGCGGACAACGCCGGCGCAGCCGCCGTTCAACGTGGTAGTGCATGCGCGCTACAACCCGGAACAGATCACCGCGCTGAATATCGTTCCGGGACTGATCGGCACGATCCTGATGATGTCAACACTGGTGATCACGACGATGTCGATCACCCGCGAGCGCGAGGCGGGGACCATGGAGAACCTGCTGGCGATGCCGGTGCGCCCGATCGAGGTGATGCTGGGCAAGATCGTGCCGTATATCGGGCTGGGCTATGTGCAGGTGCTGCTGATCCTGGGGGTGTCGGCGCTGGCGTTCCAGGTGCCGATGCGCGGCTCGCTGCTGGTGCTGCTGGTGGCGCTGGGCGTGTTCATCGCCGGAAACCTGGCGCTGGGGATCACGTTTTCGACCATCGCGCGGACCCAGCAACAGGCGCAGCAACTGGCGCAGTTCTCGCTGCTGCCGTCGATGATGCTGTCGGGCTTCATGTTCCCGTTCCAGGGCATGCCGGCCTGGGCGCGCGGCATCGGCGAGCTGCTGCCGCTGACCCATATCCTGCGCATCTGCCGCGGCGTCTTGCTCAAGGGCAACGGGTTCTCCGAGATCATGCCGAATCTTTGGCCGATGGCGCTGTTCGCGCTGGCGATGGGCGTGGTCGCGGTGCTGTGCTACCGCGAGACGCTGGATTAAGAGACGCTGGCATTCGCGGTGCCGGCCCGTAATCGTCGGGCCGCTGCGGGTGCCGGGCCGGCCGATGGACCAAATCCAAAAAAATCGGGGCGGCGCGGACGAACCGCGCCGCCCCCAAGGGGGTCGCGCATCCCATTCGGGGCGCGACATCGGGGAGGAAACAGGACACCAGTGAACCACCGGCGCCGTGTGACCAATATGGGTTGGAAAGCTTAAAATAAGGTTAACCAGTTCGTGTTGCCATGTGGTGCATCCAAACATTTTCATCACGAACGCAGGAATGGGCGGCGGCATGAGCGCGATTCCCGAACCGACCGGGCCGCCGGCCGGCCAGAAGATGCCGGAGATCGGCCATTGCATTGCCGCGCCGTGCTGCACCCGCATCCTCGCCGATCTCGCGGCCGAGGTGGTTGAGGTGGAACTATCCCGGGGGGGGCGGCTTGAACGGCTCGGCCTGGTCCCGGCTGATCTTGGTATCGGTGAAATCCTTGGCCTTCTGCTCGGCCACGAAGACTTCGACACCCTCGCGCAGCGAGCCTTGATTGCCCTTCAACGCCAGGACGCAATCGGCCTTCTTGTCAACGATCTTCTGCACGATCTCGCGCCGGCAGCCCATGACCAAGCTGGCAAGGGTCTTTCGGATTCTTGAAATGATTCAGAAAAGCCAGTGTCTCGTCGAATGCCGCACAGTCTGTCGTCGTGCCTTCCACGGCTGTCCTCGCCCTGCGAATCGGAGGACCGGCATGGATTCGGCACTTGATCGGTTTGTCATGCTCTTCTTCACCCGATTACCCCGGGTGCACACGGCCTGCGTGTTGCACACGCTGCTCGGGCTGTCGTAAGTGTATCCCTTCTCTTGTTGGCGTTGCCGGCCGCGCATGTCTTGGTGTCGATCTTCGTGGATCAGGAGAGAGCAATGATTCGTCGCGTTTGTATGCTTGCATGCCTGGGTGCAGTTCTCGCAGCAAGTCCGTACGCAGCTGCCGCTCAGCAATCAACGGCTGGCAGCCCGCCGATGACCCAGGTTGAAATCCCGCGGCAGGCGGTGGACCAGCTCGCTGCCGACCTGGCGAGTCTCCAAAAGAAGATTCAAGCCGCGCAGCAGGTTGCCGAGATCGCGCAAGCCAAGCAGCTCGCCGCCAACGCGACGCTTCCCAGGATTCAAGTGACACGAACCGCGCCTGTCTTGGCTGGGGCAGCCCGTTCGTCGTCGGTTGAGTTTACCGCCAAGAAAGGCACCGAATTAAGTGTGCTCGACAAAGCTCAAGGTTTTTACGCGGTCGCATCGGCCGAAGGCAAGACCGGATGGATAGCAGATGCCGATGCGAAGCCGACTACGCCGATTGATACAAAGCTTGCCGACTGGATCCACATGACTGCCGCGAATCCGCTTTGGATCGACATCCTGAACCAGTATAAAGAGTCTTTGCCTGCGACAGACGGTACGAATCGAAGCCGGGCCGCCGTACCGGTTCAGGGAGGATCGAGTTCAGGCAATGCTATAGCCGGAGACCTGTATAAGGCGATGACGAAGGCTGCCGTCGACTTCCGCAATTCGTATAAGAACAATCCGTACTTCCGGGTGTCCGGCTTCACGGTCGTCCTGAGCATACCTCCGGCGCTCAACCTGGACTTCAGCTTTAAGTGATGGCGGCCAGGCGTCATGGGAAAGAGGCGGTTACCGAGGCCCGGCCTATGAGCATTGCTGCCGCCGCCGCCGCGGAAGCCGAAAACAACATGATGACCCGCCATGGCGCGCCGATCGGTGCCATCCAGCGATCATATTGGGGTCCGACAGTTGGCGGTGCGCACCAGCGACCGTTCAGGAGGCAACGATGGATTTCCGCATGACAACCATCCGCCCCGGCTTTGTGGCCGAGATCGGCGGCATCGACATCTCCCGTCCCATGACGCCGGGAAACATGGTGGCGCTATGGGACGCCAGCGACGCGCATGCGATCCTGATCTTCCGCGGCCAGACGCTGACCGACGCGCAGCAGATCGCCTTCACCGAGAATTTCGGCCAACCGGAACGCTATGTGTTCTCCTACAGCAGCAAGGTCAGGCTGCGGCTGGAGAAGCCGGAGATGGCGGACGTCTCCAACCTCGACGCCGTCACCGGCCAGCCGCAGACCGGTTCGGCGCGGCACCGAATGGTCAATCTCGGCAACCGGTTGTGGCACACCGACAGTTCGTTCCGGTTACCGCGCGGCGGGTTCTCCCTGCTGTACGCACATGCGGTGCCGCCGGCCGGCCCGCTCGGCGGCGGCGAGACGGAGTTTGCCGATACCTGCGCTGCCTACGAATCCCTGATCCCACAACGCCAGGCGATGCTGGAGGGAATGCAGGCGGAACACAGCCTGATGCACTCGCGCGCGCTGCTCGGCTTCACCGATTTCGCGCCGGAAGAACGCGCGGCGCTTCCGCCCGTACTACAGAAGCTGGTCAACGCGCATCCGCGCACGGGGCGGAAATCGATCTACATCGCATCGCACGCGTCGCACATCGTCGGAATGGAGGTCGCGGACGGCCGCCTCCTGCTGATGGAACTGATCGAGCAGGCGACGCGTGCCGGCCTGACGTATCGGCACGAATGGCGGGTGGGCGACCTGGTGCTGTGGGACAACCGCCGCTCAATGCATCGCGGCCTGCCGTTCGATGAGCGGTTCCCGCGCGACATGCGCCGCGTAACGACCTCGGACGGCACCGAACCGGCACGGAATGCACGCGGCGTGGTCATGATGCCCGAATGAAATTGCGGCGTGGTCTCTCCGACCATCCGCTCGATTGCCTTGGGTGCGGCGGTCGCGTGCTTGCCACGGAGGCTGCTGGCGGTCAGTTTGGCAGCGGTATCTTTCCGCCTGGGGGGAGGCCGCGGGCACGGTTGCTGCCCTGAAGCTGCGGACCTGGCCGCATCGTGCCAGGTAACGCAGGAGATCCCAGGCATAAGGCGCACCCAAAGCGCCGATCAGAGGAGGAACGGAACCAATGACTGCGACGACACCCGCCGGCACGCCGGCGGAGCGCATCACCGCGCGTCTGGATCGATTGCCGATGACCCGCCACATATGGACTTTGGTGTTTCTGGTGGCCCTGGGGGGCTTCTTCGACACCTACGCACTGGCGCTCATCGGCGCGGCGGCTCCAGGCCTGTTCCAGGCCAAGATTTTCACCCCGACCACGGTGAGCTTCTTCGGCATGACCGGGCTGGCGAGCTTCATCGCCTCACTGTTCGCCGGCCTGTTCGTCGGCACGATCGCTTTTTCGCATGTGGCGGACCGGTTCGGCCGACGCTCCATCTTCGCCTTCTCGTTACTCTGGTACGGTATCGCCAGCTTTATTCTCGGCCTCCAGAACACCGCGGACGCGGTGAACATCTGGCGCTTCATCAGCGCCATCGGTCTCGGGGTCGAGCTCGTTACCATCGACGCGTATATCTCCGAACTGGTCCCCAAAGCCTCGCGCGGCAAGGCGTTTGCCCTTTTGCTGGGCATGAGCGCCAGCAGCGGCCCGGTCATCTACTTCCTCTCCTGGCAACTTACGCCGATTGCGCCGCTTGGCTTCGACGGATGGCGTTGGGTGGTATGGTTCGGCTCGATCAGTGCGGTTCTGGTTTGGTTGATCCGGCTCAGCCTGCCCGAGACGCCCCGCTGGCTTGCTCAGCAAGGCCGGCTCGACGAGGCCGAGCGGGTGATGGCAGCGATCGAAGCCCGGGTGGAGGCCGAATTCGGGCGCCCGTTGCCGCCACCGGGCCAGCCGGCGGCGCAGGACCCAAGGACGGGACAACTCGCCGAGGTGTTCAGCCCGCAATACCGCACTCGCACCTTCATGCTGATGGTGTTCAACTTCTTCCAGACGGTCGGCTTCTATGGCGTGTTCGGCTGGATTCCAACCCTGCTGATCGCCAAGGGCATCCACGTTACCCAGAGCCTCCAGTACACGTTCATCATCAATTTCGCTGCCATGGCCTTTCCGTTCATCAATATTCTGTTTGCTGACCGGATCGAACGGAAGTGGCAGGTTTGCCTCTCCTGTTTCTTCATCGCGGTGTTCGGCGTGCTGTTCTCGGTTCAGACCGGGCCCGGCGCGCTGATCGGGCTCGGGACCATGCTGTCGATGCTGGGATCGTGGCTGGCATACTCGTTGCACAGTTACCAGTCCGAGCTCTATCCGACGCGGATCCGCGCCCGTGCGGTCGGCTTCGTCTATTCCTGGAGCCGGCTCTCCGGGATATTCAGCGGATTCATGATGGCCTACATGCTGCGCGAATTCGGGGTGCCGGGACCGTTTCTGTTCATCGCCGCGTCGATGGCGGTGGTGATCGTCGCGGTCGCGGGGTATGGGCCGCGCACCAATAACCTTGAACTGGAGGCGATCGCACACTAGGCGACGGGGGCATCGCAGCCCCCGCTTCAGCCGATCCGCGACCGACATCTTCGTGCGACCCGGAACGTTTGCCCGGCACCTTCCGGGCGTTCGCCACCGGGTTGTCCGGAGATGCCAGGCACCGCTCGGTCCAGGTGTCGCGCGGTCGGACGCCGTCGTAAGTTGCCGGTAATGCTTCCGCATTCTTCGTCTGACGAGTTCGGCTGTTTGCCTGCCGGGTCAATTGCAATACGGCACGGGCATGATCGCCTTCAGATGAACAAGTGAAAGCTGAATGCCCCGTGCCGCGGCGTGCGCCGCGGCGTGCCCACCCGACAGATCGTTAGACCACCCTATACCACGGAAGGGCCGGCGGCGGCGGTGTCCGTCGGCCGGGCCGACGGCTCGTCGATCACCGCGGCCCGCAAATGGTGGTCCGCGGCAAGCAGCATGTACACCGCCGGAACGACGAACAGCGTGAAGAGCGTGCCGACCGCGAGGCCGCTGGCGATCACCAGCCCCATGTCGAAACGGGAGACGGCACCGGCGCCGCTCGCGGTCAGCAGCGGAATGACGCCGAGCACCATGGCTGCCGTGGTCATCAGGATCGGACGCAGCCGGATCCCCGCCGCCTGCTCCACCGCCTCGCGCTTGGTCCTGCCTTGTTTCTGCAGCTCGTTGGCGAATTCCACGATCAGGATGCCGTGCTTGCTGATCAGGCCCATCAGGGTGACCAGCCCCACCTCGGTGTAGATGTTGAGTGTGGCGCCGCCGATGCCGGTGCTGACGAAAAGCAGGGCTCCGGCGATCGACATCGGCACGGAGACAAGGATGATCAGCGGGTCGCGAAAGCTCTCGAACAATGCGGCGAGCGACAGGAAAACGATGATGAGAGCGAAGCCGAACGTCGCCACGAACCCGGCCGACTCCTGGACGTATTGCCGCGACAGGCCGCCATAATCGATCGAATAACCCTGCGGCAGCGTCGCCTTCGCCAGCTTCGTCAGGTAGTCAACCGTGGTGCCCAGTGCAACGCCGGGCGCGGGCACGCCCTCGATAGTTGCCGCGTTGAGCTGCTGGAAATGGTTGAGCGATTCCGGCACCGTGCTGGTGACGATGTGCGCCACCGTCGAAAGCGGCACCGAAGCGCCGTCGGCGGTCCGGATGTAGTAGTTCAGCAACTGGCTGGTGTTCAGCCGGAAGCGTTGCTGCACCTGCGGGATCACCTTGTAGGACCGCCCGTCCAGGCTGAAATAGTTGACATAGCCGCCGCCGAGCATGGAACCGAGCGCGGCACCGATGTCGCTCATGTTCAGGCCAAGCAGAGCCGCCTTATCACGGTCGATCTCCACCGTCGATTGCGGCTGGTCGATGCGCAGGTCGCTGTTGAGGAAAATGAACAGTCCACTCTTGATGGCGGCTTGCAGGAATTGCTGTGCGACGGTGTTGAGCGCGTCGAATGGCTGTGTCGTTCCAATAACAAACTGAATGGGCAGGCCGTTGGAACCGGGCAGCGACGGCGGCTGGAACGCAACCGTGCGCAAGCCGGCGATCCGGTTGAGCGCCTGCTGGATCTGCGGCTGCAACTGGTTGGTGGTGCGCGTGCGCTGGTCCCACGGCTTCAGCACCATGCCGGAGATGTTCTGTCCCGGCACGTCAAGCTGGAACACGTGGTCGGTTTCCGGAAATCGCGTGAATGCCTTGTCGATCTGGGCATCGTACATCAGCCGCTGCTGCAGGGTGGCGTTGGGGGCCGGGGTCGAGACCGCGATCACGACGCCCTCGTCCTCCTGCGGCGCCAGCTCGCTCGTGGCGCTGGTATAGAGGAAGTAGATGCTGCCCAGCACGATCGCGGCGAACACCAGCGTGACCGGACGAAACCCGAGGCTGTTGTGCAGTCCCCGCTCATAGCGACGATGCAGCCAATTGAAGCGCCGGTCGATGACATCCACCAACCGCGCCTCCCACCCGCTGCGGTCGGCGGTGTGCGGCGGCAGGAAGCGCGAGCACAGCATCGGCGACAATGTCAGCGCGATGACGGCGGAAACCGTGACCGCGCCCACCAGGGTGAAAGCGAATTCGGTGAACAGCGCACCGGTCAGGCCGCCCTGGAACCCGATCGGCACATAAACCGCGATCAGCACCACGGTCATCGCGACGATCGGGCCGCCGAGCTCGCGCGCCGCCTGGATGGCGGCCGGGATGGGATGCATCCCATCCTCCAGATGGCGATTGACGTTTTCCACCACGATGATGGCGTCGTCCACCACCAGACCGATCGCCAGCACCAGGGCGAGCAGGGTCAGCAGGTTGATAGAGAAGCCGAACATCAGCATCACGGTGAAGGTGCCGATCAGCGACAGCGGAATGGCGATGATCGGGATCAGCACCGAGCGCGGCGAGCCGAGGAACGCGAACACCACCAGCGTGACGATCAGCACGGCCTCTATCAGGGTCGTCACGACCTCGCTGATGGAGCTGTCCACGAACGCGGTGGAGTCGTACACGATCGTTCCGGTCATGCCGTGCGGCAACTGCGCCTGGATACCGGGAAATGCGTCGCGCACGCCCTTGATGACGTCCAGCAGATTGGCGCCGGGCGCCACCTGGATGCCGAAATACACCGCACGTTTGCCGTCGAAACTGACCTGCGAGTCATAGTCGTCGAAGCCAAGCGAGACGTTCGCCACGTCCTTCAGCCGGATGAGGGCGCCGTTGACCTGCTTGATCTGCAGATTCCTGAACTGCGCCAGGGTGTGCAGGTCGGTAGAGGCGGCAAGGTTGATCTGCACCATCTGCCCCTTCGTCGTGCCGAGACCGGAGATGAAATTGTTGTTGGCGAGCGCCTTCGCCACGTCGGTCGCGGTCAGGCCGTATGCCGCCAGCCGCGTCGGATCGAGCCACGCCCGGAGCGCGAAATTCTTGGCCCCCAGCAGCTCGGCCGTCTGCACGCCCGGCACGGCTTGCAACTTCGGCTGCACCGCACGCACCAAATAATCGGTGACCTGGTTCGGCTGCAGAACGTCGCTGTAAAACCCGATATACATGGCGTCGATCGTCTGGCCGATCGTCACCGACAGGATCGGCTGCTGCGATCCGGCGGGCAACTGGTTCAGCACCGAGCTGATCTTCGTGTTGATCTCGGTCAGTGCCTTGTCGGGATCGTAGTTCAGCCGCAGATTCACTGTAATCGTGCTGACACCGGATTGGCTGTTCGACGTCATGTAGTCGATGCCGTTTGCCTGCGCGATCGCATTCTCCAGCGGCGTGGTGATGAATCCCGCGACCACGGCCGGCTCGGCGCCGTACAGGATGGTGGTCACCGTGACCACCGCGTTCTCGGTGCGCGGATATTGCAGCACCGGCAGGGAGCCGACCGCACGCAGCCCCAGCACCAGGATCATCAGGCTGACGACGGTGGCGAGCACCGGCCGCCGGATGAAGATGTCGGTGAATTTCATGGCGCTGCCCCGCTACTGGTCGGCTACGGTCGGGTGCGGATTGTCGAGCGGCTGCACCGTGTTGTTGACCACCACCGGCGAGTCGTTGTGCAGCTTGATCTGGCCCGCCGAGACAATGACATCCCCCGCCTTGATGCCCTTGAGGATGGCAATCTGGTCGCCACGCGTGTCGCCGGTCGTCACGAAGGTCTGCTGGGCGACCAGTTGTGGCTTGCCCTGCGCGTCCTTGCCCTTGTCGAGCACCACATAGACGGTGTCGCCATAGGGATTGTACGCGATGGCGGTCTGCGGCACGGTGATATGGCGCTGTTGCATGCCGGTGTTGATGTCCAGCGTGGCGAACATGCCGGGCAGCAGCCGGTGCCCGGGATTGTGCACCGTCGCGCGGATCTGCACGTTGCGCGACGTGGGATCGACCTGCGGATCGACCGCGGTGACCTTGCCGGCGAAATTCGTGCCGGACCAGGGAGCGACCTGCACCGCGACGGTCTGGCCGACCGTGATATCGGCCAGCGCCTGCTGCGGCAGGTAGAAATCGACATACAGCGGATCGAGCGCCTGCAGCGTCACCACCTGCGTCCCAGCCGCCAGGTACTGCCCAAGATCGACGGCGCGAATCCCCAGATGCCCGGCGAACGGCGCGCGCAGGATCTTCTGGTCCACCACCGCCTGCTGTTCCGCGACCTGGGCCTGGGTGTTCTTCAGCGTGGCGGCATCGCTGTCCAGCGTCGCCCGGCTGATCGCCTGCACCTGCAATTGCCTGCGGTCGCGATCAAAGGTGACCTGCGCAAGCTGCGCGGTCGCCTGCAGCGCGTGCAGCTTGGCGACGTCGTCGTCGCTGCGCAGCCGCAGCAGCACCTGCCCGGCCTGCACGTCGTCGCCGGATTTGAAGTCGATCTCGCTGACAATGCCGGCAAGCTGCAGCGACAACGCGGCGCCGTTCACCGCCCGCAACGTGCCGACGGCGGCAACCTTCGGCTGCCACTCCTGGTAGCCCACGGTGACCGTGGACACGGTCTGCGGCGGATTGGCCAGCGACGCCATCACGTGCTTGATGATGCGCGCCTTGAACATCTGGAAGCCGAACACGCCGCCCAGCACGACGGCGACCGCGATCAGCATGATGATCATGCGTTTGGTCATGGCGACCGGCTCCGTCAGTGTTGCGTGGCTGAGATCGAGAACCCGACGCGGTCGGGCGGGCCGATGGCGTCCGGCGCCACGTCGTGGCGGTGCCACCAGCCGCCGCCGAGCGCCTGGAACAGCGCGGCAGTGTCCGCATAGCGGCTGGCCTGCGCCTGGACCAGACCGATATGGGCTTGCTGATAGGTGCGCTCGGCGTCGGCCAGCGTGAGATAGGTGATCGCGCCGAACCTGAACTGGCTGCGTGCCAGGTCAAGGCTGGCGCCGGCGGTTTGCTCCGCCTCGGCCTGGGCGCGCAGCGCCGCGGCATCCGCCTGCAACGCCCGCAGCGCGTCGGCGACGTTCTGGAACGCCTTGACGACCGTGCTGCGGTACAGTGCCGCCGCCTGGTCGAAGGCCGCGACGGCGGCGCGCTTCTTGTGCAGCAGCGCGCCGCCGTCGAACAAGGTCTGCGCGACGCCGCCGGCGATGCTCCACACCGCGGTGGCGGGCGTGAACAGGTTGCTGAGGCCCAGCGTCTCGCTGCCGTACTGGCCGGTGATGCTGAACTGCGGCAGTTGGTTGGCGATGGCGACGCCGACATTGGCGCTGGCAGTGTGCAGGGTCGCCCGGGCGGCGCGGATGTCCGGCCGCTGTGCCACCAGTTGCGAGGGCAGGCTCAGCGGCAGTTCCGTCGGGAGCCGCAGGCTGGCGAGGTCGAAGCGGGCCGCCGGCTGCTGGTTGGGAAACCGGCCGAGCAATGCGGTGAGCTGGTCGCGGGTCTGCGCCAACTGCTTTTCCAGCGACGGCAGCGTGGCCTCGGTCGCGCTCAATGTGGCCTGCTGCGACAGCACGTCGGATTTCGCCGCGCCGCCGAGTTCGAACTGGCGCCCCACCACCTTGAGCTGGCCGGTTTCCAACCGGATGATGTCGCGCGTGGCCGCGATCTGGCCGCGCAGCGAAGCCTCCTGCACCGCGGCGACCACCAGATTCGACGTCAGCGTGAGATAGGTCGCTTCAAGCTGGAAGCGCTGATACTCCGCCTGTGCCGCGAGCGATTCCACCTGGCGGCGGACGCCACCGAACACATCGGGTGCATAGGAGACGTTCAATGCGGCGGTCGTAAGGGTGAGGGTTTCGTTCAGGTGGGGCTGGCCGAACGCGGCGCCGGACAGCCGCTCGCGCTCGACCTGGGCGTTGGCACCGAGCCTGGGGAAAAAGGCGCCCTGCCCGGCATAGACGTTCTCGTTGGCTTCGCGCAGCGCCGCCTGTGCGGCCTGCAGATCGGGGTTCGCGCGCAACGCCTGGTCGATCAGGTGGTTGAGCGGACGCGACCGGAACAAGGTCCACCACGCACCGGACAGCGTGCCGCCGGGCACGAAGCGTTGCGCCGCGCCCCCGGGCAACGCTGTCGCCGCGGTCTGGGGTTGCAGCGGCTCCTTGGTGTAGCCGGCATGCTTTGGCGCGGCGGGAGGGTGGAAGTCGGGACCAACCGCGCAGCCCGACAGCAGCAGGATGGGCAGGGCGATGCGGCAAGCGGTTCGGGAGATCGGCGTCACCGTATGGCACCTTTGACAACGCGGAAGATGGCCCGGGTGTGCTCACGCACCAGCGCCTGAATGGCATGGATGCGCGTGTCGTCGAGTTGCTGCCACCCCAGCGCCTGGTGCGCCTTGCGGTTGCAGAACACCGTCACCTGTCCGATCACGGCGACCGTGCGCAGCAGCGTTTGCTCGGCATCGGGCGGTTGGCCGGTTAGCTGTCCGATCAACACGGCACACGGCTCGACGATCTGCCGCGTCACCCGCCGGTGCAACGTGTCAAGCGCGGCCTGCGGCTCGATTTCGGCGCGTGCGAAGAACAGGGCTCGGGACTCCCAGTCCGGGCTGGTCTGGTCCGTGACCAGGGCAACGAAGGCATCGAGCATGCGGCAAAGCAGCTCGAGCACCTGTGCGCGCGATATCTCGCCCTCGACCAGTCTCGCACGGATCTGCTCTGTCACCGGCGCGATCCGCTGTTCCACGGTCGCGCTGATGTGATCGATGACCGCGCGATACAAGCCTTCCTTGTTGCCGAAATAATATTGCAAAGCGGGAAGCTTCACGTTGGCGCGGTGCGCCAGGACGCGGGTACTGGCGCCCTCGTAGCCCTCGCTGGCGAAGACCCGCAGCGCGGTCTGCAGGATGCGCAGGCGGGTATCGTCGCCACGCTGCTGGCCGCCCGGACGGGCGCGGCTGGCTTCAGGCATGGCGGTGGGGTGGCACATGCCGGGTCGCCTATATCAATCGAAATTTTATGTCAATCGATCGATAGTTTTGGGCCAACCGGCCGGCCCGCCCGCGGCGCGGAACCGGCCGCCAGCCCGGGGCGGATGGCACGGCGCGCGCGTCACTCCGGATAGATCATCTTCCGCGTCACGCCTCCGTCGATCACAAACTCGGCACCGGTGATGAAGCCGCTCTCCGGTCCGACCAGGAAAGCCGCAAGCGCCGCGACGTCCTCCGGCGTGCCGACACGTCCGGCCGGATGGAACGCATGGTCTTCCGGCCGCGGCGGGTCGCCCTTGGTAAAGATCCACCCGGGACTGATGCAGTTCACCCGCACGTCCGGCCCCAGGCTGATCGCCAGCGCGTGGGTCAACGCCACCAGCCCGCCCTTGGAAGCGGCATAGGCCTCGGTGTCCGACTCCGACATGCGGGCCCGCGACGAGGCGATGGTCGCCACCGCGCCCTTCGCCGCGCGCAGCAACGTCTCGGCCGCACGGACCAGCAAAAACGTGCTGGTGAGGTTGGTGCCGATCACACGCGACCATTCGGCCAGCGACAGCGCCGCGATCGGCTTGCGGATGTTGATGCCGGCGTTGCACACCAGCGCGTCGAGCCGGCCTTCCACCGTGCGCACGCTGTCGATCGCCGAGCGCACCGAAGCCGCGTCGGATACGTCGCACTGCACGTAGCGTCCGCCGCGCGGCGCCGTCCCGGAAGGATCGACATCAGCAACGACGGAGAGAAAACCGTCGCGCGCGAGCCGGGCGGCGATCGCGGCGCCGATGCCGCGCGCGCCGCCGGTTACCAGGGCAATGCGCGATGCGTCGTTCGGCATGATCCACCGGAAGCAGGCATCGCCACGACGCCGCGAATTTCGGATGCGTCGTGGCGAACCCCGCCGTCTATTCCGCCGCCTGCTTCACGCCGGCGCCGCTCGCCGCATCCAGCGCCTGCGTCAGGTCGGCAAGGATGTCGTCGATATGCTCGATCCCCACCGACAGCCGCACATAGCCCGGCGTCACGCCCGTCGCCAACTGCTCCTCCACCGATAGTTGCGAGTGGGTCGTGCTGGCCGGATGGATCGCCAGGCTGCGCGCGTCGCCGATATTCGCCACATGGTAGAACATCTGCAGCGCGTCGATGAAGCGCTGGCCCGCCGCCGCGCCGCCTGCCAGTTCCAGGCCGACCAGCCCACCCTGCCCGTGCGGCATGTATTTCGCGGTGCGTTCGGCGCCGGTGCCCTTGTGGAAGGCCGGATGGATCACCCGCGCGACATCCGCCCGCCCGGACAGGAATTGCGCCACCGCCAGGGCGTTCCGGCTGTGTTCGCGCATGCGCAGCGGCAGCGTCTCCAACCCTTGCAGGAACAGGAACGCATTCAACGGCGCGACCGCCGCGCCCAGGTCGCGCAGCAGCACCACCCGCATGCGCAATATGTACGCGATCGGGCCAAGCGGCTTGGCGGCCTGCGCCCACACCGCGCCGTGGTAGCTGGGATCCGGTGTGTTCAGCAGCGGCTGGCGCCCGGGAAACGCCTCCCAGTCGAAATTGCCGCCGTCGATCACGGCGCCGCCGATCGAGGTGCCGTGGCCGCCGATGTACTTCGTCGTCGAATACATCACCACCGCGGCGCCATGCTCGAACGGCCTCACCAGGATCGGCGCCGCCGTGTTGTCCATGATCAGCGGGATGCCGAATTTTCTCCCAATTGCCGCGACTTCCGCGATGGGGAACGGGATCAGCTTCGGGTTCGGCAGTGTCTCGGCGTAATAGGCGCGGGTGCGGTCGTCGGTGGCGCGCGCGAACGCTTCCGGATC
The DNA here is from genome assembly GCA_035535035.1 of Acetobacteraceae bacterium. Taxonomy (GTDB): domain Bacteria; phylum Pseudomonadota; class Alphaproteobacteria; order Acetobacterales; family Acetobacteraceae; genus JASHVB01. The sequence goes on along the minus strand of DATLQW010000061.1, from coordinate 1,413 downwards.
GGCGGGATCGACGAAGCGTGTCTCGATGCCCAGGTCCTTCAACGTGTTGCCGAACAGATTCCAGGTGCCGCCATACAGGTCGGTGGAGCTGACGATATTGTCGCCGGCCCGCGCCAGGTTCAGCACCGTGTAGGCGGAGGCGGCCTGGCCCGATGCCACTGCCAGCGCGGCCACGCCACCTTCGACCGCGGCGAGGCGCTTCTCGAACGCATCGTTCGTCGGGTTCATGATGCGCGTGTAGATGTTGCCGAGTTCGCGCAGGGCGAACAGATTGGCGGCGTGCTCCGTGCTGTCGAACTGATAGGACGTGGTCTGGTAGATTGGCACGGCGACCGCGTTGGTGGCGCTGTCCCGCCGCCAGCCGGCATGCAGCGCCAGGGTCTCCGGATGCTTCGACATGATCTCGCTCTCCCCGATCAGGTTGGCGTGACTATAGCCACGGCCGCGCGCGCGTGAAGCGGCGGGAAAAAATTGCCCGCCTCCGGCTTTCGGCGAAAGCGGCGCCCGACTGCCGGCCGGCCCGAGGAAAGGATGTGCTGCGGCAGTCGAAGGCCCGTCAGCCCCCTGCCCTGCCCCGCAGCGCATCACGCACCGCCCGCAGCAGCGCGGTGGCCGCGTAGGGCTTGCCCAGCATGATGTCGCCGCCACGCCGCCCCGGATCCAGCACCGTCGTATTGCCGCTGACGTACACCACTTTCAGCTCCGGCCGGCGCTGCCGCGCCAGGCGGACGAATTCGAGGCCGGACGTGTTCGGCATGGCATAGTCCACCAGGGCGACGGACACCGGTGCCGTGTCCAGGATCGCCAGCGCCGCCGCGCTGTTGTCCGCCTCGCGGACCGTGTAGCCCGCTTCGCTCAGGAACCCCGCGGCCACCGCGCGCACATCGGCTTCGTCATCCACCACCAGCACCGTGCCGTTGCCGTGCAACGCGGCGGTATCGTCCTCCTCCACCGTGGCGGCGGCTTTCGGGAACCGGGCGCGCGGCAGGAAGATCTCCACCGTGGTGCCGCGGCCCGTGGCGCTTTGCAGCCGCGCGGTGCCGCCGAACTGGCGTGCCAGGCCGAACACCTGCGCCAGGCCGAGGCCACTGCCCTTGCCGATCTCCTTGGTGGTGAAGAACGGCTCGAATGCCCGTTCCTGCACCTGGCGCGGCATGCCGGTGCCGGTATCGATCACCGCGATCACGGCGTAGTCGCCGGGCTCCAGTTCCGGCGCCATGCCGGCCGGCGCCGCGGCCAGGTTGCGCGTGGCGATGCGCAGCGTGCCGCCATTCGGCATGGCGTCGCGCGCGTTGATCGCCAGGTTCAGCACCATGGATTCCAGGTGCGTCGGATCCGCGCGGCCCGGCCACAGCGCGGGATCCAGCTCCATCGTCACCTGCAACAGCCCGCCAAGGCTGCGCTGCAGCAACT
>DATLQW010000060.1:0-9894 GCA_035535035.1 Acetobacteraceae bacterium | reverse complement strand
CGTATCGTCATCGTCGGCGGGCATGGCAGATTCTGTCCGGGTGCCTGGGTTGGTGTCAGCACCCAATCTCTAGGCGATTCCAGACACTTGTACCATGCCCGTCAGCGAATCCCTGCTATGCGGTGAATAAGATGGGCTAGTTCTACTTTGTCACATTCAAACCCTTGTAACGGCGCTGCGCGGATGATCGCGCCGCCGCCCAATGTGCATCCGTGGCTGGCGTGCGGACACACCGATATGCGCCGGGGTTTCGACGGTTTGTCATCGCAGGCGCAGCAGCAACTCGGCAAGGACCGGTTCAGCGGCCAGTTGTTCGTGTTCCACGGCCGCCGCGGCGATCCGATCAAGCTGCTGTGCCGGGACGGGCAAGGCCTGTGCCCGTTCAGCAAACGGCTGGGTTGAGCCGCAAGAGACGGATCAACGGTCGCTTCATCTGGCCGAAGGCGAAGGACAGCACGGTATCGCTGACATCGGCACAACTGTCGATGCTGCTGGAAGGGACCGGCCGGCGCGCACCTGGCGCCCCGAGATGGCGGGCTGACGAAATATGCACCGGCCGCAAGAAAACACGCCGCAAGAAAACACTTGGAGTGACGCGAATCGGTGTCGGAAGATTCGCACATCTTGATACCACGTCAATCCGCTTCGCGGCTCGACCCCGCAACCCTGCCGCGCAAGACGGTCGCGTTACACGGCCTGTTGCTGCAACGCGAAGCGGAACACACGGCCGCACGGCGTCCGGCCAATCCGCGTGGGCAACCGGGCGTCTGGCATGGCGCGCCGGATCTCGCTACAAACCTATCGCATGAGCGAGAGCCGACGGCGCCGTGCGCGACCGCCCCTGTCAGTCCGCACCCATGTGCTCGGCCTCATCCTGGTTATCTTGCTGCCGTTGCTGGCGTTCAGCGCGTTCCTGGTGATCCGCTCGGCCGAGCATGAACAGCAGCTCCTGGCCGGCACTGTGCAGGATCGGGCCCGCGCCGCCGCCAGAGACGTCGAGCGCGAACTCGGCAACCTCCGGAGCCAGTTGTTCGTCGTCGCCAACGCGCAAGAGCCGGGGCCGAACAATTTCGCCGCCCTCTATGCGCGCGCCGTTGCGACGTTGGGGCAGGGCGGCCTGGCGTTCGTGCTGAGCGAGCCGGACGGCAAGGAGGTCCTCGACACGCGCCTGCCGCTTGGCGCGGCCCTGCCGGACAATCCCGATCGCCATGCGGTCCGCCGGGTGGTGGACAGCGGCCAACCCTACGTGTCCGATCTGACGATCAGCCCGCTGACCCACGCGCCTGTCGTAATGATCCACGTCCCGGTCATGCGGAAAGGCAAGGTCGCCTACGTGGCAAGCCTGGACGCGATGCCGGTGCTCGGGCCAATCCTGGCGCACCTGCAATTGCCGCCGGATTGGCTCGCTGTCATCAGTGACCGCCGCGGCTATACCCTCGCCAGGAGCCTCGAGCCGAAGCTGTTCGTCGGCCAACCCGGCCGGCCCGATTTCCTGCGGCGGATACGCGGTGTCGAGGAGGGCTGGTTCCCGGTCATCTCGCGCGACGGCGTCCCGCTCTATGTTGCCTTCAACCATGTGGTCCCGGTCGGCTGGACGGTGGTCATCGGCATTCCGATCGACGTGCTCTACGCACCGGTGCGGCGCTCCACCCGCGCGCTGATCCTGGTCGGCGCGGCGACGCTCGGGGTCGCGCTGCTGCTGGCGCTGCTGATCGGACGCCGCATCGCCCGGCCCATCACCGGCCTGGTGACGTATGCGGAGGCGGTCGGCCAAGGCGACCCCGTCGCCTTGCGCCTCACCGGCCTGCGCGAGACCGACGCGGTGGCCTGCTCCCTGCACCGCGCCAGCGGGAGCCTGCACCAGAGCATGGCCGAGCGCGCGCAGGCGGCCGCTGCCCTGCACGCGAGCGAGGCGCGCAAGCAGGCGCTGCACCAGGCCGTCCTGGCGCAGGAGACCGAGCGCAAGCGCATCGCACGCGAGCTGCATGACAGCCTGGGGCAATACCTGACCGCGCTGCAACTCGGGCTGAGCGCGATGGGCCGGCGCTGCGCGGCCGATGCCGGAGCGCTGGAAGAACTGGCCGGGCTGCGCGAGCTGACCGCGGATATCGGCCACGAAGTCAACCGGATGGCCTGGGAGCTGCGGCCCACGGCGCTGGACGATCTGGGTCTGGAGACCGCGGTCGCCCAGTACCTCGAGGAATGGGCCGAGCGGTCGCGGCTGCACTTCGACCTGCAGGTCGATCTCGGCGACCGGAGACTGCCGCAGACGGTCGAGACGACGGTGTATCGCGCGCTGCAGGAAGCGGTGACCAACGTGGTCAGGCACGCCGACGCGGAACGGGTGGCGGTCATCCTGGGAGCCAGCAACGGGCAACTGCAACTCATCGTCGAGGACGACGGCAAGGGGTTCCCGCCGGACGACACCGAAACGGGCGAGCCGGGCGCGCTGCATCTTGGGCTGTTGGGGATGCGCGAGCGTCTGGCCCTGGTCGATGGAATCCTGGAGGTGGAGTCGACCCCCGGCCTGGGCACGACCCTGTTTGTCCGGGTGCCGTTTTGAGTGCCGCCGGCAATCATGAGCGTGTCGTCAGGGAAATCCCGACTATGGCTCTTGGATCATTCCGGGCTATCGAGTCGGGCATTGCCGGTCCTCGTGGTCGGGATGTGCCGTCTCCTGTCGGTTCGGCCCCTGGGTCGCTCCCCCTCCCGCAAGGGGAGGAGGAGTCGTTGCGACGACATCGGCGGCGAAACCACGGAAGGGAACCGAACCTGGACACGCTGTGCCCGCCACGCGCCACCCGCATGCGGCGGACCGGCCGATGACGCCGGCGGCGCCGCTGCGCGTGCTGATGGCCGACGACCACCCGATCGTGCTGGCCGGCATGAAGGCGCTGGTCGCCGCCGATCCCCAATTGAGCATCGTCGGGGAGGCGCGCGACGGCCGCGCCGCGCTGCAACTCGCCACCCAGCTACGCCCGGATGTCGCCGTCCTCGACATCGGCATGCCGGGGCTGAACGGCCTGGAAGTCGCGCTCGCGTTGCGGTCGGAAGCGCCGGAGGTCCGCGTCGTCATCCTGACCGTGCACGAGGACCGTGCCTATTTGCGCCAGTTGCTGGAAGCCGGCGTGGCGGCCTACCTGCTGAAGCGTTCCGCCGCCGAGGAGCTGGTGCGCGCCATCCACGCGGTCGCCGCGGGCGGCCTGTACCTTGATCCGGCGATCGCCGGGAAGGTGGTGGGCGCCGCCTCGCGCGGCACGCCGCACGGCCCGCTGGGCGCGCCGGCCGAACTCAGCGAGCGGGAAACCGAGGTGCTCCGACTGTTGGCCGAAGGCCATACCAGCAAGGAAATCTCCGCGCGCCTGTCGATCAGCGTGAAGACGGTCGAGACCTACAAGGCGCGGGCGATGGAGAAGCTCGGCTTCAAGACCCGGGTTGACGTGGTGCGCTACGCCGCCAGCCGAGGCTGGCTGCGCGACCGCGCCTGAAAAACCTCTCCGGCACCCGGGGGTGGCTGCACTGCGACGCCGCCGATCATGAGTGCGATCAGGCCGCCCGGTCGCGCCCGCGCCTGGCGTTGCGCGCCGCGCCGGTCCGCTTCGCGGTGCGACCCAATGTAGTGCAAATGGGAGCCGGTCAGGCTTTTCCCGTCCGTCTCCAGCAGTTCTTTCCGGCTTTCGCCATCGCCTGGAATCACGCCCCCTCGCCGCCAGCCCGTGCAAGGGATTGGCGGTGCCTTGAATGCGTTGACGCCCCTGGGGACGCCCAATGATCGGCTGCCGGAAGCGATCTCGCGCGCAAGCGGGCCCGCCGGCGCTGTGGAGTTGCGCGAGTTGCGGTATTTCGCCGCGGCGGCCCGTGCCGGCAATCTCGGGCGCGCCGCGCAGGAACTGAACGTCACCCCGCCGGCGATCAGCCAGCAGCTTCGCAAGCTGGAAGACGGGCTGGGTATCCAACTGCTGATCCGCCACGCCCGCGGCGTGACCCCAACCCCAGCCGGCGCCCGCCTGCTGGAGCGGATCGACACCATCCTGCACCTGCTCGACGCGCCGCTCGATCCGGATCCCGCCACCGCTGCCACAAGCGGGACGGTGTCGCTCGCCCTGCCGGCCGAGTTCGGCGCGCTGCTGGCGGCACCGCTCGTTGCGCAAATGCGCCGCCGCTGGCCGGGCGCCACGCTCGACCTCCAGGAGAGTGCCGGCGGCACCGAATCCCGTTTGCTCGGCCGCCAGGTGGACATCGCCGTGCTGCCGGACCCGCCCGATCTGGACGAGTTGCGGATCGAGAAGCTGCTGACCGAGCGGCTTGGCCTGGTCATGTCGCCCCGCGCCACCCTGGCGGAGAGTGCGCAGCCGTTGCGGCTGCGCGACCTCGCCGGGGTGACGCTGATCCTACCCAATCCGCGCCACTGGATCCGCCGCCTGCTGGCGCGGGCCGGGTTCCAGCGCGGCGTCCGGTTCGATGCGGCGGTCCAGGTGGACGGCTTGCCGATGACCCGGGAAATGGTCCGCGACGGCCTGGGCTGCGCCATCCTGCCCCGCGTGGCGGTGCGGGACGAGTTGGCCCGCGGCGCGCTGGTGTTCCGCCCGATCGAGCAACCGGCGCTGTTGGTGACGCACGCGATCGCCTGGCGGCGCACGGCTTCCCCGGTCGTTGGCGACATCGCCCGGATGGTCGGCGAGGTCATCCGGTCCCTCGCGGCAAGCGAAGTCTGGCCGGGCGCGCAACCCGTTCGGTCGCCTGTGCCACCGAGTTGCGTGGAGCCTGCGCGGGACGAGCCGCCGGAAATTTGGCGGCTGCCGCGGCCTGAGCCGGTGCGAGGCAGCCTCGAATTTGTGGAAGGAGACTGACCGAAGGTATTGGGTCAGGCCAGTTATTGGCTATTCTGATGTAAACTTGCAGTCAAACCTGTAGGTGTCGCAGTCGTGCGCGCTGTATAAGCTCTTTCTGTGTGGTATAAACTGTTGCTTTTTTGCCATATACTGCACAGTAATTCAGCCACAGCTCCGGATGATATTGTCCCGGATCAGCATCGCAACGCATAGTCTCGATCGGGTCTGGATGTTGCCTGTCCGGGGCGTGCGGCCGAGCGGTCATGCGCCTGCGGAAGCAGCATCCGGCGACCTGGAAGTCCTGCCGGGCCAGCCCGGCACAACGAGGAGGATGCAATGGATAAGCTCAGACTGTTATTGTCCGCAGGGGCAATGCTGAGCCTGGCAGCCGGGGCGGCAAACGCCGGCCGGCTGATGGATCTGCAAGGCAACCCGGCGACCGTGTCGGGCACGGGCCTGGTGACCCAGGCGAGCGGCTTCGAGCAAATGGGATCGCCCTATTCCGGCGGCCAGGGCCTGGAGGGTGAGGCAGCGGTGCCGTGGTCCGTGCCCGCCCCGGGCACTATCAACATGCGCATCAACTCGTTCGTCAACGAGTTCCCGATGTACTCGTCGTGGACCGGCATGAACGGCAGCGGCACCGGCAAGGCCAACGCCGGAAACAAGCAGCAGGGCTATGGCATCTACGGGTGGATCCGCATCGATCTCGGCGTCGATGGCATGACCAAGAACGGCGTCAAATACGGTGCCTTCACCGAAATCCGCGAGAACAACACAACAGCCCCGGCCGGCGGCACGTCCTCGGGTGCGACGGCCAACTCCGGCTTCGCGACGAACCCATCCGTCGATTCCGCCGGCAATACCCTGTACGTCCGGCATGCCAACGTCTATCTCGGCACCGATCAGCTCGGCTTCATTCGCATTGGCACCGGCCTCGGCGCGCAGACTTTGTTCGAGACGGGGCTGAACGACAACTTCGACATCGGCGGCTGGATTTCCTTCTCCGGCGCCAACATCCCGGCCAACCTCGCTCCGGTTTGGCCATGGGCCGACGAGGGCGGCGCATACATGGCGGCGCGCATCATGTACCTGTCGCCGGTGATCGCCGGGTTTGACGGGGGGATCGCCTTCGCGCCGAACAACTCGACGCCGTTCGACGGCTCGGGCTGTAGCGTCGCCTACACCGCATGCACCACCCAGTCGTCGTCCAGCCTCGCGGGCGATCAAGGCCGGTACCGAAACGAACTTGGCGTCGCCCTGCGTTACCGCAACGCATTCGGCCCGATCGGCCTGGCGGTGTCCGGCATCTATACCACCAGCGGCAAGGTCAATGCCGTCGGTCCGCAAGTGTACAACGGCGAGAACATCGGCGACGTCGGCGCCTCAGTCGCGATCAACCATGTCTGGCAGATCAGCGGCAACGTGATGTGGGGCGCCTTCAACGGGAACTGGGGCCTGCAGCCGGTCGGCGGCGCCGATGCAGTCGCCTGGACCGCCGGGACGAAGTACACGTTCCTGCAGGTTCCGTTGACCGTCGGCACCTACTACTTCAACTACAAGTACCAGGGCACGGTTACGCCGCCGTTCCCGACGCAGCGGACCTCGCAGGGCATCGACGTGGGCGCCGTGTACGGTATGGGCCCGGGCGTGGTGCTCATCGCCGAGTATGCCTGGGGCCAGAACTACCAGGGCGGCTACGACTTCCTGACCCAGGCCCCGGGCGCCGCGGGCAACAAGGTGACCGCGCAGGTGGCCACCGTGGGTATGTCCGTGCGCTTCTAACCGGCTGTAAGCCGCGACCAACCGACTGGGCGGCGGGGTCATTCCCCGCCGCTCTTTTTTTGCCTGCCTGCCGAAGGGCGCCCCGATTGCCGGGGCCAAGGAACGACGGCAGCAAGCGAATCCGTGGATGCCCCGCCGACCTCCGCCGGGTCGTGCTGCGCCGACACCGCAATGCGGTCGCGGCGGTCCCATCATCTCCGGGGCCGCTGGCATCGCGTCGAGGCAGGCGGGAGATGCCCCGCGAGAACAGCCTGACGAAGGGCAAGGCCAACATCCGGGCGACGACCGGGCGACCGGGCGCGGCCTTGCGGCGGTCATCGTCAGGCACCAGCCGGTTCCGCGCGGTTGATCTGGGTACTGCGCGCCCAGCCCCCTTGACGTTCCGCGTACCGGACGGCTGGAAAAGCCGGCGGCGCAACCAGCGGAAGCGCAGAGGGATCGCTGAATTGCCCGGCGCGGATCAGGCGTTCCGCCGCAATCGCCTCCTTGCCGGACAGCATGGGCCGTTCGGTCCTGGCAGGCGGCACATCGCCAGGTTCGCCGGTCCAGCCGGGTGGGGCCAGCCGGAGACAAGGATGCGGAAGAGTGCGGCCAGTCCGATTCGGCGGAAACGGACGCCGCACAACCATGTCCGCCGCCGCCCCATCGCAAAGCCATCGCGGCAAAGGCGTCAGTGGCAGCCACGGAACCGGCCATGTCCAGGTAAGGGCGATGCTGGCCGCCGATCCGGCACAGCGCAGATTGTGGCAAACTGGCAACAGTGTCCCTCTAATGCCCATAGCATACCTTAAGGGCCATTGCCGCGATCCGGGCGGTTGCGCCACAGTCGCCCCCAGGTTCGGTCGCTTCGCCTGCGTGTTCTGCGCTCGCCCGACAGGGGGGGCAGCAACGGCGCAATGGGACGGAGCCTGGAATCCGCCGGCCAGCCGGCGCAACGAGGAGGGAAAGGATGGGTAAGCTCAGACTGCTGTTGTCCGCAGGGGCAATGCTGAGCCTGGTGGCCGGGGCGGCAAACGCCGCCAGGATCTTGGGCATGCAAGGCAACCCGGCGACGGTCACCGGAACAGGCTTGGTGAATCAGTTGAGCGGCTTCCAGCAAATGGGATCGCCCTATACCGGCGGCCAGGGTCTGGAAATTGAGCCGGCAACGCCGTGGTCCGTGCCGGCCCCCGGCACCATCAACATGCGCGTCAACTCGTTCGTCAACGAGTTCCCGATGTACACGTCGTTCACCGGCATGAACGGCGCCGGCACTCCGGGGTCCAACGCCGGCAACAAGATCCAGGGCTACGGCATCTACGGGTGGATCCGAATCGATCTCGGCCTCGACGGCATGACCAAAAACGGCATCAAATACGGTGCCTACACCCAAATCCGCGAGAACAACACAACCGCCCCGGCCGGCGGCACCCTCTCGGGCGCGACCAACTCCGGCTTCGCGACAAACCCATCCGTCGATTCCCTCGGCAATACCCTGTACGTCCGGCATGCCAACGTCTATATCGGCACCGATCAGCTCGGCTTCATCAAGATCGGCACGGGCATTGCCGCGCAGACCCTGTTCGAGACCGGGCTGAACGACAACTTCGACATCGGCGGCTGGATTTCTTTCGACGGCACCAACATCCCGGCCAACATGGGACCGGTCTGGCCATGGGCCGACGAGGGCGGTGAGTATATGGCGGCACGCCTCGTCTATGTGTCGCCGGTGATCGCCGGGTTTGACGCGGGGATCGCCTTCGCACCAAATAACTCGACGCCGTTCGACGGCTCGGGCTGCTCTACGGGCTACGGCGGCGTTGGGTGCGTCACCCAGTCGTCATCCACCTTCGCAGCCGATCAAGGCCGCTACCGGAACGAACTTGGCCTTGCCCTGCGTTACCGCAACGCGTTCGGTCCGATCGGCCTTGCGGTGGCCGGCATCTATACCACCAGCGGCAAGGTCAACGCCGTCGGTCCGCAAGTCTACAACGGCGAGAACATCGGCGACATTGGCGCCTCGGTGTCGGTCAACCATGTCTGGTCGATCGGCGGCAACGTCATGTTTGGTGCCTTCAACGGAAACTGGGGCCTGCAGAACAAGCCGGTTGGCTTGCAGACTTCGACGACACAGGCGGTCGCCTGGGAAGCCGGTACGAAGTACACGTTCCTTCAGGTTCCGTTGACCATCGGCACCTACTACTTCAACTACAAGTACCAGGGCCAGCCGGGCATCCCGACGCAGCGGACCTCGCAGGGCATCGACGTGGGCGCCGTCTACGGCATGGGCCCGGGCGTGGTGCTCATCGCCGAGTATGCCTGGGGCCAGAACTACCAGGGCGACTACAACTTCCTGACTGGCGCCACGGGCACCTCAGCCGGCAACAAGGTGACCGCGCAGGTGGCCACTCTCGGCATGTCCGTGCGCTTCTGATCGACTGCTGGTTGCTGCCAACCGACTGGGCGGCGGGGTCATCCCCGCCGCCTTTTCGTTTGTCGAGCTTGTCCGTGCCGATTGCGCCCCCCAACATGCCTGGCGTTGCCCGCGGCCGGGCTAAGCCCTCCCGGCACGGACCGACGTCCATATGCGGCTTGCAGGGCGGGTGACGAATACGACCTGTCGCGCCAACAAGCCTGGCGGACCGATGAGGGCACCCACGATGACCCTGCAACCGTGGGGCATGGTGCGATGCATTGATCGACGCCGGCGCGAAACCGGAGATCGCCGGCAAAGCGGCCGAGGAATCGGCCGCCCACGATGACCGGTTCGACAGCTTCGAACGGACCATGCTGAACAAGTTCGCCGAGGCGGAGCGTTCCACGTCGGAACGATTCGCCGAATCCGGCCGCGTCATGGTGACCCGGTTTACCGGCCTGGACACCAGAATCTGGCGGCTCCTGTGCTCCGGTTGCCGCGATGCACGAATCCTACTCGCCCCGCGTCGGGCCAATCACATTCCGATTCCCAGATTACTTGTGGGCATGCCCTACTGCCGCCCGTCATTGATTGTGCGGTCGATCTCTGAACTGCTCGCTCCGGCAACACCGGCAGTGCCTGTGGAAACCGCTTGATCTGCCCAGGCCGCCGCCGAACCAATCCACCGGACCAATCCACCGAACCAATCCACCGGGCCAATCCACCGGGCGAGCCTCGCCACACCCGCGGCCCGTGTGCGTATCTCTGACATATCCAGTTATTCCCATTGACACACACCCCCCGCCATGCTACACGCCATGCGCGCTACGCAACCCGCCACGAAAGGCCGCTCCGTATCCGTCCCGCCATGATGCACGATCCACT
>DATLQW010000059.1:0-22669 GCA_035535035.1 Acetobacteraceae bacterium | reverse complement strand
CTGAGACGGTGCCGGACCTGGTCCTCCGACAGCGCGTCAGGCAGCCGCTTCTGGCGTGGCGATCCTTTTTTCCCCGAACGGCGCCCGGGCACAGCCGAGCGTATGACGGTGGAAGAAGCGAAGCCCGTACTGACTGGTCTGGAAGGTGCCGCGTGCCACACCTCGCCGGCGCAGGCCCAGCAGGTAGGTCCGCACCTCCTCCTCGCTGAGCAGATCGGGCGAGCGGTGGTAATGCGCAGCCAACCGGCGCACCGCCTGGGCGTAGATTTGCTGTGTCCTCACGGCCAGCCCGGCCAGGGTCATATCCTCCATCATCCGCGTATGCCGTGGCGACAGGGTGGTCTCCTTTCGTTGATGTTCCGGTCGCTGATGTTCCGACCGGCTGCCTCATGCCCGCCGGCTCAGAAAGGATACACCTGCCTGACAACCACCCCCGGCCGCCCACCCGCCACCCTCGGCGAAGCCGTTCCGTCCAACTGCGTTGCCGGTCGTCTTTATGTTCATGCTCGTGGCTCAGCGGTTTCAGGTGGCGCACTGGACTGGCGGTGTCGTGACCTCCGTGATTGTCACGTGCTGCGCCAAACATGGCCCGCGACAGGCTACAGCCTCGTATGGCCTCCACCAAACAATGACGGATACTGCTCTCGCCCCGTCTCGCCCCAGGCACCGCCGTCTCCCGTGCCGCGAAACGAGACGCTCACGAGACGCCGTCGCCGACCCGATGCAAGCGCGGGGACAAAACCCCACGCCAAGCGGTGCGCGCCGGCCGGCTTATCCCTCCCGCCGGGCGCGAGCGAGGCGTGATACGGAGTCATTGGCCTGGGACGCCCGCCGCCTTACCTTGTCGGCGATGATCGAGCTTGTCTCCGCCCCGGCCACGCTGCCTCCCGCACAGCGCATTTACGCGGTGGGCGACGTGCATGGCTGCTTCGAGCGGCTGGTGGAAATGCACGAGCAAATCGCCGCGGACCTTGCCGAGCGGCCGATCGGATGCGCCGTCCTGGTGCATCTCGGCGACTACGTGGACCGCGGCATGGAAAGCGCCCAGGTGGTCGAGTGGCTGCTGGCCGGTCCGCCGGTACCGGTCGCCCAGGTGGTCAACCTGATGGGCAACCACGAACAGATGATGCTGGCCGCCATCGCCCAGGTGGACACCGAGGCTGGCGAGTTGTGGCTGCGCAACGGCGGCGCCGATTCGCTGATGAGTTGGGGCGTGCCGCGGTCCTTCGCGCAGCAGGACTGGGCCGGCCGGATCCCCATGCCGCACCTTCTGTTCCTGCGCGACCTGGCGTTGTACCATCAGGTCGGACCCTACCTGTTCGTGCATGCTGGCATCCGTCCAGGCGTGCCGCTGGTGCAGCAGACCAGGCAGGACCTGCTGTGGATTCGCGAGCCGTTCCTGTCCTCGAAGCAGGATCACGGCGCCGTAGTCGTGCATGGCCATTCCCCCCGGCGCGAGCCTTACCTGGGCAACAACCGCATCGGCATCGATACCGGGGCGGTGATCGGCGGGGCGCTGACCTGCGTCGTTCTGGAGGACGACAAACTGGGATTTCTCCACACGTGAACATTGCTTCCACCCGGCCCCGGCCCCACGTTACGTCTTGCTCATGAATCAACTCCCGCCGGACGAACCTGCACGCACGGATCAGCCCAACCAGGACCTCGCCGCCGCGGTGCGCCGGCTGGCGAATACCAGTGTACTGGTGATCGGCGACGTGATGCTCGACCGCTACATCTATGGCGACATGACCCGGATCAGCCCGGAGGCGCCGGTGCCGATTCTGCAGGTCACCCGCGAGATCGGGCTGCCCGGCGGCGCCGGCAACGTGGTGCGCAACCTCACAGCGCTGGGCGCGGCGGTGGCCTTCATCTCGGTGCTCGGGGACGACCAGACCGGCTCGGACCTCACCGGATTGGTGGGTGGCCAGCCCGGGGTCGAGCCCTGGCTGCTGGTGCAAGGCGGCCGCACCACCACGCTGAAGACGCGCTACGTCGCGGCGGGGCAGCATTTGTTCCGGGCCGACCGCGAGGAAACCGCGCCAATCCATCCCAGGTTGGCCGAGAGCATGCTGCGCATCGCCGGCGACGCGATGGCGGCCACTTCGGTCACCGTGCTGTCGGACTACGGCAAGGGCGTGCTGTCCGGCGACGTGCCGGGCAAGCTGGTCGAGATGGCGCGCATGGCCGGACGCCAGTTGATCGTCGATCCGCGCGGCCCCGACCACGCGCGCTATGCGGGCGCCGACATCATCATCCCGAACCGGCGCGACCTGGCGGAGGCCACATCGATGCCGGTGGACACCGAGCAAGCGATCGTCGCCGCCGCGACGGCGCTGCGGTCGCGGCACGGATTCGGCGCCGTCGTGGTGACCCGCGGCAATGACGGGATGACGCTGGTCGATGCCGGCGGCGCGCGGCATTTCCCCGCCGAGGCAGCCGAGGTGTACGACATCTCCGGCGCCGGCGACACCGCGGTGGCCACGCTGGCGGCGGCGATCGCCGGCGGCGCGGATACCGAAACCGCGGTGCGGCTGGCCAACCTCGCGGCCGGCGTCGTGGTCGGCAAGGCCGGCACCGCGGTGGCGCGCGAGGCCGACCTGCTGTTCGCCCTGTCGCCCCAGCGCAGCGCGCTGCGCAAGATCGTGCCGCGCGAGGAGGCGGCCGAGCAGGTGGAACGGTGGCGCCGGCGGGGCTGGCGGGTCGGCTTCACCAACGGCTGCTTCGATCTGCTGCATCCCGGCCACGTCCACCTGCTGGAGGAGGCGCGGTCGCAATGCGACCGGCTGGTCGTCGGGCTGAACTCGGACGCCAGCGCGCGGCGTCTGAAGGGCCCCAAGCGGCCGGTCCAGCCGGAAGCGGCGCGCGCCGCGGTGCTGGCGAGCCTGTCCAGCGTGGACATGGTCTGCGTGTTCGAGGAGGACACGCCCGAGGCGCTGATCGCCGAGCTGCGGCCGGACCTGCTGATGAAGGGTGCGGATTATACGCTGGACCAAGTGGTCGGCGCGGATCTGGTGCGCGGCTGGGGCGGCAAGGTGGCCCTGGCCGATCTGCTGCCGGGGCATTCGACAACGGCGACCCTGGCGCGGATCAGGGCGTAGCGGGGATCGGCGGTTTCGCGGGGCCTCAGTCTGGGATGGATGGCGATGGCGGCACCACCCGAGGTGATTTGAGGTCACCGCCGGAGAAGTCGCCAAGGAACCGAAGCGCCGGGGCATCGGCTCCGATGCAAGCATGCGGCTTACGACAGGGCAGGGACCGGAATTGATCCCGGGCGGCGTGAGCCGCGCGTTCGGATCGTACCGCCGGTCTGACGGACGCCGGCATCGACCGGGATCGAGCCAGTCGAGGCACATCCGATCTGGCGTCCGCGGTTGCCGGATCCTGACGACAAGATGGTGCGCGAAGCGGCCATCAACGGCCGCGCCGACGCGCTGGTGACATACGATGCGGCGCAGTTCCAGATCGCGGTTGCGCGCTTTGGCGTGCGTCCGGCGCGTCCCGCCGACATCACTCGCGAGGTGATCGAAGCATGAGCAAGGCGACCAATCCCCTCAAGCTGCCCGCCTCGATCAAGGCAACCGCGGCATGGCTCGCCAAAGAGGATGGCGTATCGCTCAACCAGTGGATCGCGACCGCGGTCGCGCAGAAAATCGGCGTCGTGGAAACCACGGCCAGCTTCATTCGGCGCCGGACGGGTGGCGCCACGCCGGACGATCTCAGCCGCGTCATGGAGGAGGTGCCGGATGTGCCACCGGATTCGGAGGACGCCATGCCGCCGACCAGGCTGAACGTCTGTCCCATCTGCGACGACGCCGCGTAGCAAATGGGGACGACAAGCTATCGCTCTTGCTGCAAACGCTCTTGATACGATCGCCTGATCGCGAACCCCTTGGTCATGGCGATGGGATTTCCGGCCGGCCTGATAGCCACGCGCCACGGCCCGGGACAGCGCGCGGCATCGGTTTTTCAGCACGGAGCGACTGTCTGGGTTGTCAACCGGGTTTTCAGATCGGGAACGGATCGAGCGGCAATTCGGGCAGCCGATCATCGCCCGGTCTGACACCAGCCTGACGCTGTGCTCGCCGCCGCCAAGGCCGCTACGCGGTGGCCTTCGGCCAGCCCGGACCGCGGCTGCGTGCAGCGTCATGCAGTTGTCAGGTCGGGACGAAGAAACGGCGCTGTCAGCCGAACGAAGAAACCAGGTTTTCTCCCGCAAGTCTGGAGGCCAGACCCGCGGTCCGCGATCAGCCTGGGTGGGCGAGCGCCTTTGGCACGTCGCGTGCTTTGGCATTCAGCCGCACCCGCAGTTTGCGCGCCAGCGCGATGCGGACAACCTTCGCAGGCTTTCCCGCGGCACGCAGCGTTTCGTAGAACGCCTTGCAGCCCTCACTCATCCCCTCATTTTACCCAGGACATAAAAGAATCGGGTGGGCATAGGGGCGATTCCGAAAGGAATCGCGAGGATGTCGCCGGTGTCACATCCTTGCGAAATCGCCAGGCCGCCTTCCAACTCCGTCCGAAACACCAAATCTCCCGCCCCGCAACAGCAGGTCAAGGGATACCATGGTCATCCGGGAGCAGCGGCTCTCAAGCAACCAGGTGCGGCAGGTGCTTGGCGGCGTGCTGGGACAGGATTTCCACGCCAAGCGCGTAGCATCGCTCTGCGATGCCACCGTCGGCGTGCTGCACAGCGCCTCCCTTGCGGTCTGTACCATCGGCCAGGGCCTCGCCGCTGCTCGCGACCTGAACCCCAAGCATGCCACCAAACAGATGGACCGCCTGCTGTCCAACCCAAACATCAAGGCCGACGACATCCTCGCCCGCTGGGTGCCCTACGTGATCGGCGCACGCAGCGCCGTCGTGGTCGCACTGGACTGGACCGACTTCGACGCCGACAAGCGGGCCACCATCATGTTGTCCGTGATCACCGATCACGGTCGTGCCACGCCCCTGGTGTGGCTCACGATTGATAAACGCACGCTCAAGAACAACCGCAACCTCTACGAACATCGCGTGCTGGTATGGCTGGACGAGTTGCTGCCGGCGGACATCAAGGTGTGCATCGTTGCCGACCGCGGCTTCGGCGACCAGAAACTCTATAAGGTACTGACCGAGGAGCTATGCTTCGACTATGTCATCCGCCTCCGCGGCAACATCGCCGTCACCGCCACCACGGGCGAAACCCGCACCGCTGCCGCCTGGGTACGAACCAGCGGACGCCTCCGCGTGCTGCGCGGCGCCGCGGTCACCGCAGACCGCTATCCGGTGGGGACGGTGGTCTGCGTGCAGGACCCCGACATGGAGCAGGCCTGGTGCCTGGCCGGCAGCAGCGCCAATGCCACGGCCACGCATCGGATCGGATACGACGGTCGCCGCTGAGGCATCGAGCGCGGGCTGCGCGATACCAAAGATCTGCGCTTCGGCATGGCGATGGGCACGGTGCACGTCAAATCCCCCGAGCGGCGCGACCGGCTGTGGCTGATCAACGCCTTCGCGGTGGTGCTGCTGACCTTGCTCGGGGCAGCGAGCGAAACGCTCGGCTATGACCGGATGCTCAAGGCCAACACCGCCCGGCACCGGGTCCATTCGCTGTTCCGCCAGGGCTGCATCCTCTACGACCTGATCCTGACCATGCCGGAGGCCAGGCTGCGGCCGCTGATGTAGCGCTTCTCCAGGATTCTGAAGGAACAACCTCTCTTCGCAGACGTTTTCGGGCCGGTCTGATAAAGGAGGGGGGTCGTGAGACCCTCATCCCGTCCGAAGTCTTGTCCGGGCGAGTTGGGTCTTTGCGCGCCTGGGTGGTTGGAACTGCTACTACAAGCCGCCCGGGCCGATCACCTTCCGTCGCGGCATGGAGCGGTTCTACGCTATCCATCACGGCGGGACGCTCGAAATGCGGCTGCAACGAGATGTGAGACTCCCCTGGCGCGCGGTGGGCCAGCATTCGTAGCGTGCCGCGGAACACCAGCCGGTCAAACCCGGACAGTGTCCCGATGACAGCACCCGCGTGCTTCGATAGAAATTGCTCCACGGCGTTCCTCCCCTGGCTGGGTTGGGAATTTTGGTCGGAATCCAGTTTAGCCAGCCCCAGGCAGGAACGCCGTACCCGCGTTTGGTTGCGGCCCTACGGCCGCGCTGTGTTGAAATCTTGCATTCTTGCCTTGCCGCAACACCCGGGAACCAGCGGTTTCCGCCAGCCGGCGCGACGCCACTTCAACTGCGATTGCCCTGTCGCGCCTGGGTCCGCCGTGAAGCCTCTCGCTGGTTTCCGGACGCCGTCTACGAATCGTGCCAGGTCACCGTGAAGTGCAGGCCGCACAAACCGTTGGTCACGTCGCCCTCCATGTGCTTGCCGTTCCGCTTGCCCTGCAGCGTGATGCGCGCCGCCTGGCCGCGCACCGTGCCGTCCGGATCGATGCTGGAATCGACCCAGGTCGCATAGTCCCACCGGTAGGAGAACTGCGCGTTCTGCACGTACAGCGTCACCAACCCCGGATGCGGGCAGGTGCGGCTGTCCGCCTGGAACCGCGTGCTGGTGCCGCGATACACGCCGTCGATCGTTGCCGGCGGCGCGGGCGGCGGCGGCGCGGGTTTCGGTGGTGGTGGCGGCGTTGGCGCGCAAGCGGACAACACGGCGCCGACGGCCCCGAGCAAGCAGAAGCGGATTGCAGGCATGGGTCTCCAATGGGCGAGGTGCAGCACGCCTCATGCGGCGGGCCGCGGGATTCGGCAACCCCGGCCGATTTCGTCGCTCCCTTACTGTGCGACTCGCTCGCACCGCCTATAGTCGGCGCGCGATGAACGGTGCGCCGCGATGAGCCCATTCGATCTGGTCGAGCCGGATTCGCTCGGCGAGGCCCTGGCATTGCTCGATCCCGACGATCCCGCCGTGCGGCCGATCGCCGGCGGCACGGCGCTGGTGCTGATGATGAAATCGGGCCTCTGCCAGCCGCAGCGGCTGGTCTCCCTGCGCAGCGTCGCGGGCGGCATCGGGGCCATCCGCCTTGCCGCCGATGGCGCGCTCGAGATCGGCGCCATGGTTCGCCTGGCGACGCTGGAACGTGCGCCGGACCTGCGCCGCGCCGCGCCGTCGATCGCCGAGGCGCTGCTGACCCACTCCAACGTGCGGGTGCGCAACGTCGCTACGCTCGGCGGCAGCCTGGCGCATGCCGACCCGCACATGGACCTGCCGCCGCTGCTGATCACGCTCGGCGCCCGGGTGCGCGTCGCCGGCCCGGCCGGGGAGCGCACCATCGCGGTCGAGGACCTGTTCGTCGCCTACCTCGAAACCACACTTGCCGGAAACGAGCTGATCGTCGCGCTGACCGTGCCGCCGCAGCGCGGGCGCCGCGCCGCCTACGTCAAATGCACCGCCCGCGCGGCCGACGATTGGCCGGCGCTGGGCATCGCCGCGGCGCTCGCCGCCGAGGACGGCATCGCCCGCCAGGTCCGCATCGCGATCGGTGCCGCCACGCCGACGGCGATGCGGTTGCGCGGCGCCGAAGCCGCGGTGGAAGGCCGCCGCCTCGACGACGCGGTGCTGCGCGAGGCCGGACGCGAGGCCGCGGCCGAGGCACCCGTCGTCGCCGACCAGCACGGCTCGGCGGCCTACAAGCGCGTGCTGGTCGAGGTGTATGTCCGGCGCGCGTTGCACCAGGCCTGGGGAGGCGCGGCATGAGCGACGTGACGCTGCGCCAGATCGGCCGTTCCCTGCCGCGCGTCGAGGCGCGCGCCAAGGTCGCCGGCACCGCCGAATACATCCACAATCTGCGACTGCCGGGGATGCTGTACGGCAAGATCTGCCGCAGCACGATCCCGCACGGCCGCATCCAGCGCATCGACACCACGGCAGCTGCGGCCATGCCCGGCATTGTGCGGATCGTCACCGGCGAAGACATCCGCAAGATCATCCCCGAGCCGTATTACGGTCCGGCGTTTCATGACCAGCCGATCCTGGCGCTCGACAAGGTGCGCTTCGCCGGCGAGCCGGTTGCCGTCGCGCTCGCCGCCGATCCGAACCTGGCCGAACTGGCCGCCCAGGCGATCGTCGTCGAATACGATCCGTTGCCCGCGGTGTTCGACGAGATCGAGGCGGTCAGCACGCCGGTCTGCGTGCACGACGTGTTGCGGCCGGCCGGCATGTTTGCCGACCTGAAACACCTGGTCGGGCGGCGCGACACCAATGTCGCGCTCGATTTTCACCTGCGCCGCGGCGATGCGGACGCCGCCTTCGCCGCTTCCGACCGGGTCATCGAGCACAGCTTCCGCACCCCGCAGCAGATGCACGTGCCGCTCGAGCCGCATGTCTGCGTCGCCGACGCAAGCGACGGCGCGGTAACGATCCACAGCGCGACGCAAACGCCGTCCTTCGTCCGCGTCGAAATTGCCCGATTGCTCGGCTGGCCGGAGAACCGCGTCAGGGTCAGGACGGCGTTTCTCGGTGGCGGGTTCGGTGCCAAGGTCTATGTCAAGCTGGAAGCCCTGGCGGTCGCGCTGTCCCTGTGCGCCGGACGCCCGGTGAAGCTGGCGCTGACGATGACGGAGCAATTCTTCACCATCTCGAAGCACGCCAGCACGATCCGCATCAAGAGCGCGGTGACCAATGACGGCCGCATCACGGCGCGGCGCTGCGAGGTGTTCTACAATGGCGGCGCCTATGCCGATATCGGCCCGCGCGTCGCGCAGAAATCCGGCTTCAGCGCGGCAGGACCATACGACATCGCCAATGTCGCGATCGATTCTTATGAGCTCTACACCAACCGCCCGCCGGCCGGGGCGTTGCGCGGGTTCGGCGTGCCGCAGCTTGTCTGGGCGTATGAGAGCCACACCGACCTGATCGCCCGTGCGCTCGGCCTCGACCCGGTCGCGTTCCGCCGCAAGAACCTGTTGCGCGATGGCGCGGCGCAGGCGACCGGCACGGTGATGCGCGACGCCGGCCTCGTCGCGGTGCTCGACCGGATCGCCGCGCGCATCGGTTGGGACCAACCGTTCGATCGCGGCACCGGCACGATCCGGCGCGGGCGCGGCGTCGCGATCGGGTTCAAGGCGAGCATTGCGCCCACCGCCTCCGTCGCGCATCTCGCGATCGCCGCCGACGGCAGCGCGACGCTGTATTGCGGCACCGTCGATATGGGCCAGGGCTCGACCACGGCGATGGCGCAGATCGCCGGCGAGACGCTCGGCATCGCCGCCGAGGCGGTGCGCGTCGTCGCGCCCGACACCGACGTGACGCCATACGACATGGGCACGCTGGGCTCGCGCTCCACCTTCCACATGGGGCACGCCGTGCGCCTGGCCGCCGAGGACGCGCGAAGGAAACTCGCCGCGCTGGCCGCCGAGGCCGGGGTGCCGGAGGGCAGCAACCTGCCGATCCCGGAGCTGTTCCGGCGCCGCTACGGCATGCAGGCCGGCACGATCATGGGCAGCGGCAGCTTTACTCCGAGCTACGTCCCGCCCGACCCGCAGACCGGATTGACGCCAGACGCGACGCCGTACTGGATGGTCGGCGGCAGCGGCGCGGAGGTCGAGGTCGATACCGAGACCGGGCAAATGCGGGTGACCCGGCTGCTGACGGTGGCCGATGCCGGCACGCCGGTGAACCCGCGCATCGTCGAGACCCAGATTTCCGGCGCCGCGGTCATGCAATTCGGTTTCAC
Source organism: Acetobacteraceae bacterium (assembly GCA_035535035.1). Taxonomy (GTDB): domain Bacteria; phylum Pseudomonadota; class Alphaproteobacteria; order Acetobacterales; family Acetobacteraceae; genus JASHVB01. Next base: position 13,010 of record DATLQW010000059.1, on the reverse strand, counting down.
CCTGTTGGAAGCGATGGAGTTCACCGACGGGCAATTGCGCAACCCATCCCTCGCCGATTACAAAATTCCGGGAATCCGCGACCTGCCGCCGCGGTTTGAAACAGAAACCGTCGATGCGGCGCAACAGAACGGCCCGCATGGCGCCAAGGGCGTCGGCGAGAGCGGCACCTTCGGCGTCTCGCCGGCAATCGCCAATGCGATCGAGGATGCGGTCGGCGTGCGGATCGCCGAGTTGCCGATCACCGCCGAGGCGGTGTTCCGCGCCCTGCGGCGCGCTGCGGACGACCCGCTGGCGGATGCGTGACATGAGCACCGCGCCGCGCGAGATCCGCTTCACGCTGAACGGAACCGAAGTTGCCGCCACGGTGGCCACGCACGAAACCCTCGTTGACGTTCTGCGCGACCGGTTCGAGCTGTTCGGCGCGCGCGAAAGCTGCGGCCAGGGTTTGTGCGGCTGCTGCACCGTCGTGGTGGATGGGAAGGCGGTTTCTGCCTGTCTCACCCTCGCGGTGTTCGCCGATGGCGCCGACCTGCTGACGGTCGAGGGTCTGGCGCAGGGCGGCATGCTCGACCCGGTGCAGGAAGCGTTCATCGAGGCCGGCGCGTTCCAGTGCGGCTTCTGCACGCCCGGCTTCGTCCTGATGACGAAGCAATTGCTCGACGGGACGCCCGCGCCGAGCGACGACGAGATCCGTCACTTCCTGTCCGGCAACCTGTGCCGCTGCGGCGCTTATCCGCAGATTATCGAGGCGGTGAAACTCGCCGCGCGAAAGCGGCGGCCGGGTTGATCCGCCACGCCGGCCGGGCGGGAACCAGGTCCGTCGCCGGCCGGGTCCGGCGACGCAAGCCCACGGCCGGGTCGGCCGACGCAAGCCCACGGCCGGGTCGGCCGACGCAATCCCATGGCCGGGTCGGCCGACGCAAGCCCGGTCGTAGCTGCCCACGCGAAACAGCGAGCAGCCCATCAGGGCTTGTCGGGAATTGACCGGATCAGGTACCATCGCCGTAGCCGCCCTCCCGTCGTCATGCTTTCGCAAGCATGACGACAAGCGTGATCGTCCTCGCCGCGGCGGGAGCGATTATTCTCCCGACCGGCTCTGATGCCGCATGCTGAGCCAAGAAACCGCCGCATAACAATCGCAGGGAGCTCCCATGTTGATCCGCAATGCCTGGTACGTCGCCGCCTGGGCCGATGAGATCGGCCATGCGCCGCTCGCCCGCCGTATCTGCAACCAGCCCGTCGTGCTGTTCCGCGACAGCGGCGGCCAGCCCGCCGCGCTGCAGGATATGTGCTGCCACCGCGGCGCGCCGCTGCATTTCGGCAAGGTCGTCGATCAGGGCCTGGAATGCGGCTATCACGGCCTGACCTTCGACCGCACCGGACGCTGCGTGCGGATTCCCGGGCAGGACCGCATCCCCGACCGGGCGAGGGTGCCCAGCTACCCCGTCGTCGAGCGCGACGCCTTCCTGTGGATCTGGATGGGCGATCCGGCAAAGGCCGACGAGGCACAGATCGTCAGCTACCCCTGGCACAACGACGCCCGAAACTGGCCGCACCGGCACACCACCTACCACATTAAGGCGGCCGTCACGCTGATGGTCGATAACCTAATGGACCTGACGCATCTCGGCTACGTCCACACCTCCAGCATCGGCGGCAACCCGGCGATCCATGTCGAGGCGAAGATGCAGACGGAGCGCACCCCGCGCGGACTGAAATTCACCCGCTGGATGCTGAACTCGGTGCCGCCCCCGACCTATGTGCGGGCCGTGGGCTTCCAGGGCCGCATCGACCGAGCGCAAATGTTCGAATTCATCGCGCCCTGCGCCATCGTGCAGCTCAGCGCCGCCGACGAAGCCGGAGCCTACCGGGACGGCGACGTGACCGGCAGCAAGCTGCAGTTCCGCCTGTTCCACGGCCTGACCCCGGAGACCGACACGACCTGTTTCTATTTCTGGTCCACCGCCAACGGCTTCCGGCCGAACGATCCGGCGGCGACCGAGCAATTGTTCCAGGAGATCGGCGCGGCGTTCCAGGAAGACCTGACCGTGGTTGAAGGCCAGCAGGCGCGGCTGAGCGAGCTGGGCGAGGGCTCGCTGGTCGATATCGCGAACGACGCCACGCGGCTGCACATGCGCCGCACGATAGAACGGATGTTGGCCGAGGACGCGTCGGCGCTGGCCGCGGAGTAGCTGTCCCGGGGAGGCGACGCCGTGTGCCGCCCTTGACCCCGGCAGGCCAATGTTGTCGATGTCGTCCGGCGCCGCACCTGGCAGCGGAACGGCGCGGCCGGCCGATGCCGATGATTGCGACAGGAGGAAAAAATGTCCGCAGATGATGCTTCCGGCCCGGTGACGCCGGTCGGCCTCAACCACCTGGTGATCAACGTCCGCAATCTCGAAGAGTCCCACCGCTTCTGGACCGGGATGCTCGGCTTCAAGCAGGTCGGCGAAGTCCGCGCCCGCCCCGACCGCCCCAACCCGCCGCGCATGCGCTTCTACAGCGGCGACCACGGCGGCGGCCGCATGAACCACCACGACATCGCCCTGGTGGAGAACACCGCCCTGCCGGAGCCGCCGAAGGATTGGAGCATGTTCGGCATGCCCTGCGCGGTGAACCACATCGCGATCGCCCTGCCGGATCGCGCGGCCTGGCTGCGCCAGCTCGACTACCTGCAGCGCAGCGGCGTGAAATTCGACCGCCGCACGGAGCATGGCATGACCCACAGCCTGTACATCCACGACCCGAACGGCTATGGCGTCGAACTGCTGTATGAGCTGCCGCGCGAAGTCTGGGAAGGCGACATCGACGGCGCGCTGAACTATTCGAAGGCGCTGCCGACCGAAGGCGAAGCCGCGCTGCAGGACCAGGCCGACGGCGTGCCGGTGTTCCAGCCCAAGCAACACGAACCGGCATAAGGTGCACCCATGCCCAGGCGTCAAAGCATCAACTTCCCCGGGTTCAGCCACCAGAACCCCATCCCCAACGCCAGCCGCATCGGCAACATCGTTATGTCGAGCGTGATCGGACCGTCCAACCCAGGCACCCGGGACCTGCCGCCGACGCTGGAGGCACAGGTCGCGAACCTGTTTGTCCATCTCCACGCCGCCATCGCCGCCGCGGGCGGCACGCCGGATGACATCATCAAGGTGGATTTCTGGGCAAAGGACCAGGCGGCGGGACGCGAGGCGCTGAACGGCGAGTGGGTGAAAATGTTCCCCGACCCAACCGCGCGCCCCGCGCGCCACACCCAGGCGCTGCCCGCCGACAGCCGGGCGATGGTGCAGTGCGCGTTCACCGCGGTGCTAGGTTGAGGCGGACGGGAACTGACGCGGGGTGGGCTAGCGGCGGGGCTGCGCCGGCAGCACTGGCAGGCCGGGTTGATTGGACTGCAAAACCAGTCCCGGATCGGGCTGAAAAATGCTGTCCGGTGGAGTTCCGTAGTCAATCGCTATCGCCTCGATCCCGCTGGGCTTCGGTTTGAGGCGGGTCCCGCGCAACACGATCCCGTCGTCGGTCACGCAGGTGGTGCCTTTATCTTCGGCGCCATCAGACACCTGCCAATCGGTACACTTCTGCCCGGCGATCGTCGCGGTGCCGAGCCGTTTGTACTGCATGTTGGCGCCCAGCATCAGCCCCGGATTGACGCGTCCGGTCGCGGGCAACTCGAAATAGGCGTTCCGGTCGCGGATCAGCGACAGCACGCGGTTGTCCGGTTGGTCGTAGATGAGCGAGCCGAATGGCGTCGTCGCCCCTTCGAACGCGAACAGGTCGAGCCGTACCTTCTGGTCGTGGTCGGCATATGTCATCTTTATGATTGCCGCGCCGTTGGTCCGGTTGGCGCCGCTGACCCGATACGTCACCGCGACATCGCGGGTCGGCGCCAGCACCGGCTTGTCCTGCGCATGTGCGGCCCCGGCGATAACGGCCAACGTGCCGGCAAGCAGTGCAATGGCAGGTCGCATCACGCCGTCTCCCGTTGCAGGTCGCGCAGTTCGCCCAGCCAGGGCTCATAGTTCCGCCACCGCTGGACCGACCGCCGATAGACCGGCTGGCGCGCCTGCCAGAGGCTGGCCGTCCGGATCGCGCGCTGATTGTGCTCGGGCCGCAGGCATGCATCGTCCCACTCCAGGCCGCTGAAGGCGATCATCTGCCGCGTGAGCCGCCCGGGATCCGCGGTCAGCGCCTCGTAGTCGATCTCCAGCAGCCGGTCCGGCGGCAGCACGCCGCGCCAATGCGCCATCAATCTTTCATACTCCCGATAGTAGAACACCAGATCGCCGCGGTCGTAAGCGAACGGCTGCGGCGTGGCGAAGCGAGTGAAAAAAATCGACAGGCAAGTGTCGATCGGATCGCGCCGGCAATGGATGAACCGCGCGCGCGGCAGCGCCAGATGGATCAGCCCGATCCAGAGGAAGTTGAATGGGTTCTTGTCGGTAACGCGCGCAGCCTCGGGTGCGATCCGGCGCAGCAGCGCCAGGTAGTCGGCGGCCAGCCCGCCCGCCGCGCCCGCGCCGTCCGCCGCGCCGGCGTGATCGCTCCAGAAGGTCAACTCGCCGCCGGCCGCGACCGCCGGATGCGCCGACACGATCTGCTCCACCAGCGTCGTGCCGGAACGCGGCATGCCCAGGATGCACAACGGCAGCTCGCTCGCCGTTGCCTGGCCCGCGCGGCGCCGGAAACGGTCGGGGGTGAACGTCTCGATCAGCCGGTCGATCTGCCCGGCGAACGCAACCCGGTCGAACGTCAGCTTGCGGTGCTCGAACTGGTTCGCCTGGTCGTAATGCCGAATCGCCTCCGCGTACTCCCCCAGGTCGTCATGCGCCTTGCCCAGCCCGAAATGCAGCATGGCGCGGTCGAAATCGTTGCGTCCCGGCTGCGCCAGCAGGTCTTCCATCTGCCCGAGCCAGGAGCGGTCGGCATCGGATACCTTGGTGAAGATCGCCAGATCGTGCCAAGCTCCGACCCGGTTGGGGTCGATCTCGGTCGCCTTGCGCAGCAGCGCGGTGGCTTCCTCGAACCGGCCGGATTCGCCCAGCAGATCGCCCAGTGTGGCATGTGCCAGACTGTTGGCGGGATCTAGTGCGATCACCGAACGCAGCTTCGGTTCGGCCTCGGCGGACCGACCTTCCGCGAGCAGCAGCTTGGCTTCTTCCATCTCCTGATCGGCCGGATTCGTCAGTAGGTTGCCGGCGCGACGGAAACACTCCAGCGCCTCGTCCCGCGCGCCCTGCGCATGCAGGAGATTGCCGAGGCGGCTGTATGCCGGCCCCATATCCGGTTTCAGCGCGATGGCGCGGCGAAGGGCCACAACGGCATCGGCCGGGCGCCCTTGCCGCTCCAGCGCGGCACCCAGGTTGTAATGCGCCGTCGCGAAATGCGGGCAAAGACCGATGGCCCGCTCGAAGCAATCCACCGCGAGATCAACCTGGTTTGACAGCAGGCAAGCCGCGCCGGCATCGCTGTAGAGGACTGGATCATGGGGCGATTTCCGCAGCGCCTCACGCAGCACCGACAGCGCCTCGTCGAGCCGGCCCGCCTCCCGTAGCCGCCAGGCGATGGGGATACTGGCGTTGTCGGATAGCGGCTGCTCCGCGGTGGCCGCGTTCGCGTCGTCCAGCAGTTCGCGCAATTCGCCGAGCCATGGCTCGTAGCGACGCCAGCGTTCGACCGAGGTCGTGTAGGTCGGCTGTCGCGCTTGCCACATACTGGCGGTTTTCACGGCGCGTCGGTTGTCCTCCGGCCGCATGCAGGCGTCGTTCCATTCCAATCCGATGAAGTCGATCATCTGCCGGGTCACCCGCTCCCGGTCGGCCACCAGTTCCTCGTAGTCCACCTCCAGCATCGCGTCGCGCGGCAGGACCTCGCGCCAATGTTGCATCAGCCGCCGGTAGCACCTGTAGTAGAATGCCAAATGGCCCTTGTCGTACGTGAACGGCATCGGCGAACTGAAGTTGGCGAAATAGTTGGACAGGCAGGTGTCCACCGGATGGCGCCGGCAATGGATGATGCGCCCCTTGGGAAACGCCAAGTGGAACAGCCCGATCCACAGGAAATTGCCGGGCTGCTTGTCGGTGACCCGGCGCGCCGTCGGCGCAATCCGGCGCAGCACCATTGTGTACTCGGCGGCGACCCGATTGACGTAATCCGGCGTCGCGTCGGCGCCGCCCAGGCGCCCGAATGCCTCCGCCGCATTATTCCAGAATGTCAGCTCGTCGCCGCCAGCCACCTCGGGATGGCTGGACATGATCTGCTCGACCAGTGTGGTGCCGGAGCGTGGCATGCCCAGGACCAGCACCGGCAATTCCGACGCCGAGCCGAGCCCGCGATTCGCCTGGAAGAAGTCGGCCGTGCTGTTGATGATCAGGCGCTGCACGCCGGCGCCAAAATGCGCGCGGTCGAACGGGCGCGCCGCCGCGGCGATGCGATTGCCCGCATCGAAATGTCGCATCGCCGCGGCGTAGTCGCCGAGGTCGTCGTATGCCTTGCCAAGACCAAAATGCACCCGCTGGCGCCCGATCTCCGAGAGCGGACGGTAATCCAGCAGGCCCTGCATCTGTCGCAGCATCGGCTGGTCGGCTTCGGCGATGCGCTTCGACATCGCCAGGTCGAAATAGGCGGTAGCTGCCTGAACCGGGCTGCCCTCTGTCGCCTGTTCCAACAAGGGCATGGCCTGCGCGAACTCGCCGCGCTCGCGCAGAATAGCGGCAAGAAAGCGCTTCGCCTCGGAGCTCGTCGGATAAAATGCGATGGTCTGCTGCAGGAACGCCTCGCCAGCCGCCCGCTGGCCTTCCTCGACAAGTACCTTGGCATGATTGAGCCGGCCCAGCAGGCTGTTCGGTTCGGCCGACGCGACCCGGCGAAAACAGTCAAAGGCCTGCTCGCCCATCCCGTGGTTCAGTTGCAGAATGCCGAGCCGCTCCAGCGCCTCGACGTGGTGCGGGTCGATTGCCACGGCCTGCCCCAGCGCGGTTATCGCCTCACCGTCGCGGCCGAGCTCCTGCAGCGCCCAACCGGCATTGTAGTGGTTCTCGGCGACCCTGGGCGCGAGGCGGACTGCCTGCATGAAGCAGGGCAGCGCGTCGCGCGCGCACCCGGCGTAGAGATGCACCATGCCAAGCTCGGCATGGCCTGCCGGATCTTGCGGGTCTCGCGCCACGCAAGCCTGCGCCTGACGGGCCGCCTCGACGAACCGGCCAGCCTCCCGCAGCGCCGCCACCTGTTCGAGTGGGCCGGGATTGGCCGGCCGCAAGGCTGCGGCAGCCGGCGTGCCGGCGCAGCACTGCTTGTATTTCCGGCCGCTGCCGCACGGGCAAGGGTCATTGCGTCGTGGCTGTGACTGGGATTTCGGAGCGTTGTCCGCTCGGCGTTGGAAAACCGGCATGAAGGCAGGTTAGCACGAAGCAGCGCGGCAAGGCCAGGGCCGCGTGGGAAGGCAGCCGAACCGGGGAGCACCGAACACGGCATGTCTGATATTTATGGAATATTGGCCGAGCGCTGTCGGAAATCTTTACAACCTTGTTGCCGTTATCGTGGCGCGGTGTTTTTTTTAAGCAAATTCAGCCACTTAGTTTTTGGCATGGTACTTGCTTCTGGGTCCAGTGGTAGGCAGGCGCATACCCGAGTTCGACAACGCAAATACGAGGGAACAATGAAATACACACTTTTGGCAGGTGTCGGCGCGGCGGCATTCGCCATCGCCTCCCCGGCACTGGCGGGCGGCAATCTCGCGCTGACCGGTCATGACGACGAACTGCACTGCAGCGGCGGCTTCGGTGATACCACTGCGTGCGCACAGCTCGGCGCCCTGGCGTCGTTTGTCAACGGAGGCAAGTCCAAGACGATCCTGGCGATTGATAACGGCTCGGAGCTGACCAATTCGCTGACGTTCGACGGGTTCACCGTCGTTACCAAGAGCGTGACCGCCATAACTGCCGCGGACTTCAACAACAGTCTGTATGGCGCCTTTGTGGTTGCGTCGGTGTCGACCTGCGGCGGTTGCGACAACCCGGTGACCACCGGCGCGACACTCGCTGGGTTCTCCACCGCCATTGACAGCTTCTTCAACGCCGGCGGCGGCATCCTCGGCATGACGTCTGCGACTGGCGGCACGTACGCCTACGTGCCGCAAGCGGCCGCCGGGTCGCCGATCGGCGGCAGCAGCGGCTTCGTGGCGACCGCCAACGGCGTCGCGGACATTCCCGGCTTCGCCGCGGTGAACGGCGACCAGACCCACAACATCTTCACATCGTTCGCCGGATACAAGGTGGCCGAGACCAGCACCAACGACGGCGGCGCGCCGGTGACGATCTACGTCAAGAACGGCACGATCACCGGCACGCACGTCCACGGGGCGCCGGAGCCGATGAGCCTGTCATTGCTCGGGATCGGCCTGTTCGGCCTCGGCGCCGCTCGCCGCTTCCGCCACAGCTAGACGGCAGAGTCGGAATTCTTTACAGGGGCGGCGCCGTCGGCGTCGCCCCTTTCATTTGCCGACCCCGCCGAACCTACGACGCCCCCTGAAATCGGGCCGATGACCCGGAAGCCGCAAACCTACTCGCCCCCCCACTTCAGGCGGCAACGCGCGGCCGGGCCAGGATGATCGCCCGCTCGGGGCAGGCGCCCTGGGCGATCTCGTCGGGGCTTGCCGGCCGGACGGTCATTTCCTTCACCCGCATGTGGCGGCCCACGATCTCGTGCCAAATCGCCGCGGAACGTGGGTCCAGGTGCGCCAGCGCGGGCGTCTGCACGGTGATCACGTCGAACACCGCGGTGTGGCCGGTGAATTGCGCCACGTCCTGGATGGCCGCCTCGACGAACACATCCTCCAACTGGTCGAGCACGTCCAGGCAGGTGACCACGTCGTACGATTGCGCGGGGCGCGCCTTGTAGGCGTCGATCGCCGGATCGTATCCCCGGATGTAGCGGAACAGCCGCAGCCGTGCCATTTCCCCCATGAACACGCCCTTGCCGCAGCCGTAGTCGAGCAGACTCGGAGACTCGCCGCCGGTTTCAGTGAGCGCGGCAGCCAGCCGGCGCATAGTATCCAGCAGATACGGATGGCGGTGGGTGCCGAACAGGGCGTGCCGCGCGTGGGTCTCGCGATGCCGGCCCAACCAGTCGTCGCTGTAGGTGCGGATCGGCCGGATCGGCCGCACTGTGCCGGGCTCACGCTGGTCCACGCCGCTGTCCTCGCCGCATTCCGGAGCGCCATTGTGGCGTACCGGCCGGGCCGAATCCAGGCGTCCATGCGGCCGGCCGGCTGGCAGGGCGCGGCGATTCGGCTATGAGCAGCATCGTCCATCCACCACGTGCCGCCGCAAAGGTCCCGCCGCATGCCGACATTCACGCCGCAATCGCTCTACGCCGTGTCGCACCTGATCGCGTCCCGCATGGGCAGCGCCGAGGCGGAAGCCGCCGAAGTCGCCGACCATTTGGTACGGGCCAACCTGGCCGGGCATGACAGCCACGGCGTGGGCATGCTGCCCGCCTATGTGCGCCTGCTGCACGACAAGCTGCTGGTGCCGAACCAGACCGCCGAGACCGTGCTGGACGCCGGCGCGCTGCTGGTGATCGACGCGCGCCGCGGCTACGGCCAGCGCATGACCGCCGATGCCGTGCGCCGCGCCATCGTGCGGGCGAAGGAGATCGGTGCCTGCGTGCTGGCGCTGCGCAACGCCTCGCATGTCGGCCGCATCGGCACCTATGGCGAGCTTGCCGCGCGCGCCGGCTGCGTCTTCACCGCCTTCGTCAACGTCACCGACCATCGCGACATCGCCGCGCCGTTCGCCTGTGCCGAGCCGCGCCTCGGCACCAACCCGTTCTGCACCGCGGTGCCGGGCGCCGACGGCTACTCGGTGATGCTGGACATGGCCACCACCACGATCGCCGCCGGCAAGGCGCGCGTGGCGTTCAACAAGGGCGTTCCGGTGCCCGAGGGCACCCTGATCGATCCCGCCGGCGAACCCACCACCGACCCCGCCGGCTTCATCCGCGACCACACCGGCGCCCTGGTCACCTTCGGGCGGCACAAGGGCTCCGGCATGGCGATCCTGTGCGAGATCATGGCGGCGGCGGTCGGCGGCGGCCAGCGCGTGGATGAGCCGGTGAAGGGCGGCATCCTGAACTCGATGCTGGCGACGGTGATCGATCTGTCGAAACTCGGCGATCCGGCCGCGATCGGCGAGGCGGTGGAGGCGACCAAGGCGCATATCCGCTCCAGCCGCCTCGCCCCCGGCTTCGACGAAATACTGCTCCCCGGCGAGCCGGAACTGCGCTCCGCCGAGGCCCGGCGCCGCGACGGCATCGCGGTGGACGACACCACCTGGCGCGACATCCGCACGGCGGCGGCGACGCTCGGCATCACGGAGGCGGAGATCGCCCAGGCGGTGGGGGCGAACCGGGCGTAAGGGCGCCCCGGCCTCGGAACTTCCCGGCCTCAGAACTTCATCGAGACCGACGCCGAGCTGAACTTGAACAGCCCGCCTGTCTGGCCGCGGAACTCCTGGGTCTGCACGACCTCGACGAAACTGATCCGCATGCCCCAGGCCATGACCGCCAGGCCGCCTTCCATCTCGCCCACCAGCGGGTTTGCCGCGACATGTGCGGTGTGGGTGAATGGCTCACCATCGAGCGTTTCGTCGAACGCCACGGCCTGGCCTTCCGCGCCGACGAAAATGTACCAGGCGAACCGGCGCACCGCCACGTAGGCGTCGGTGCCGGTCATGCCCGGCCGGATCCGCGGCATGCCGAAATCCGCGGCAAGGCCCTGGCCCAGCCGAAATTCTCCCCCCGCGGCGCCGTAGATCCGCCAGGTTCCGGCGGCGGCGGTGAGCTCCGGCAGAGCGTCGAACTCCAGGTCGCCGGGCCGGGCGACCGGCAGGCGCCAGATGCGCTGCGCCGTCAACTCGACCACCGGTTGGTTCGGCAGTTGCGCGCCCCAGCCGCGGTTGCCGTTCTGGCCGATCACCTCGTGGAACCCGTCTTGCACCTCGCTGCCTTGCGCGTCGGAGCCGATGACGCCGAGGCCCAGGTCCAGCACGTTGCGGGTCGCGTCGGTATCGTGGATCAGCGCGGCGTCGGCGAGCAGGATTCCGGCGTAGGGGCGGTCGTGCGGGTCAGGCGGGGCGATCTGGGTGTCGGCGGGCGTGAACAGGCTTTGCGTCAGGCCGAGCGCCACGCGCTGCTGGCCGCCGCCCCAGAGCGCGTGCCCAAGGCCGGAGAGCATGTCGGGGACGGCGCCGGTGGGGGAGGTCCAGGCGAGCCGCTCGCCGGCGGTGTAATCACGGTCCGTGCCGGTGAGGGCGTCGTTCTCCACCTGGACGGTGAAGATGCCGGACGGGTCGGGCGGTGGCGCGGCGCGGCTGGCGATGGGCGCCAGCAGGCATCCGGCGATGGGCGCCAGCAGGCATGCGGGGGGGACAAACCGGGGGCTGAGCGCTCGCATTGGGACGGCTGCTTTCCGCAGGGGGGGTTCGCGTGGGCGGCTACCAGGCGGGGCAGATCGGCCAAGCCGCCCGTCCGCGGAGTTGAGGCTAGTGGCGGGGCGCATTAGGGTCCAGCGCGCGCCGGATGGGTGGCCGAGCGGTTGAAGGCAGCGGTCTTGAAAACCGCCAGGGGGCAACTCCTCGTGGGTTCGAATCCCACCCCATCCGCCAATCACCCTCCATAACGCCATGATTCTGCAAGATATTCTCGGCGGAAAGCCAGGCTGGCATACACCCTGGCCGACACCTTGCGCGCTGATACCGGCCGGCGGGACACCTCGTCGCCTCCCTCCCGGCCCTGCCCTGTCCCGTCAGCGTCGGGCTGTTGACCCCCGCTGCGCCGTCCCGCGCTTGGCCCGCCGGCCGCGTCTTTCCCGAAGCGCCGACGCAGATAGAGCGGGGGCAAGGGATCACCGCGCCGGTTTCGGGCGTTCCGGTCTGTCGCGTCGTTATCGGTATCAGTCGGACAGGTTAGCGGCGAGGCATGATCTTGGTCGCTTGTCGTGCTCCCCTCCCCTTGTGGGAGGGTGGCGGTGGAGCGGGTGTGCGGGGTGCTCGCGGCAGGGATATTGCGCGCGATGCGGCGTGCACAGCGACGGCCCGGGCAGCCGGCGGGATGGCGCTCGGCGGGTGCGTGTCGATCGGTGGCGTCCGGCCAGCCCGGCAGGGGCTGTGCGGCGTGGCGACGGCGGAGGCTACCACGGCAGGCCTCGGACGGCAGCGGCGCCCAGCGCGGCCAGGGACGGCGGGGAGCGCGGCGAGTAGATGGCCGGCCCTGTGCTGGCTGGGTCTATCGCCTTCCTCTACGCCCGCCGGCGCGCAGCAGGCGCAGCAGCAGCCAGAAACCCCAGCCGTAGCTGGCGCGAAGGCGAAACCGACCGCGGCGAAAGATCACCGGCATGGTGCAGCATAGTGCGGGTGCTGTGGCACTGCCAGGACGCCAGCACCGGCAGCGCCATCGTCGGCGGCAGATAGCGCGCTCGGCGTTTGGACGATCGCTTCCGGCTTCACGCTATGCAGCCTGCACGCGATCGTGGCGGGGTGTACTTCGACCGACGATCATGGCGACCTCGGCCGTAGCGCGCCGTGGTGCCACGCTGGACAGCAAGCAGCACCACGTCGAAATGACTTGTTCAGCCTGTTCTGCCTCGACGCGCAGTGCAGCAGGATCAGCGACGCGCGCGATAATCGCCGGCAGGCTTTCCGGCTTCATGCGTGCGATCAGTCGCACCAGTTCGGGCAGACCCGGCAGCGCAGGCGCTACGTCGGCGCCCGGGCGAGCCGTGGGCGTGGCGCTGGCGAGCGTCGGCGGCATTGGTGGCCCACCCGGTGATGCAGGCGCGGGTGTTGGCGCATTCGGTCGCTGGCGCTTCGTCGGCGGGGGATCGCCGAGTTCAGCGTGCACAGCCCGACGCAGCCGGGCGAACGATGGCGGCGCCTTGCGCTCACGGCAGGCGGCGAAGTACCTCTCGGCCGCAGCCTTGGCACCGGCCTGCCGGCTCGCGTCAGTGCTGCCACCGGCG